>NZ_JAQZSD010000003.1:0-137104 GCF_028674935.1 Lysinibacillus sp. CNPSo 3705
AATACGATGTATATTGAAAGCCGAAAATAGTCTAGTGATGATGGCAAAGAGGTCACACCCGTTCCCATACCGAACACGGAAGTTAAGCTCTTTAGCGCCAATGGTAGTTGGGGGCTTCCCCCTGTGAGAGTAGGACGTCGCTAGGCGCAAAAAGTCGCTGCTGATAAACTCAGTAGTGGCTTTTTTTATATGCAAAAGAATATTAAATACTAGCAATATATATAAAGGAGACATTTCAACCAAGTGAATGGTAAAATGTCTCTTTATTATATTTTATACAGTTGTTGTTGCTGCTCGTAGTTCTATACGACGAATCTTACCAGAAGTTGTTTTTGGTAGCTCATCGATAAAGACAATACTACGAGGATATTTATAAGGCGCTGTTAATGCTTTAACGTGCTCTTGGAGTTCTTTTATTAACTCTTCCTCATCACGGTCTCTGAAGCTTTCTCGTAAGATGACAAAGGCTTTAACAATATGTCCTCTAATTTCATCTGGAGCTGCGACTACAGCACATTCTTGTACAGCTTCATGTTTATTTAAAGCATCTTCTACTTCAAATGGCCCAATTGTATAGCCTGATGAAATAATGATGTCATCTCCTCGACCTTCAAACCAAAAGTAGCCGTCTTCATCGCATTTAGCTTGGTCTCCAGTAATATACCAATCTCCACGGAAGGCAGCTTGTGTACGTTCAGGCTCACGATAATACTCTTTAAATAGAGCAGGAGAAGATTTGTGTACTGCAATATCTCCAACTTCTCCAACCGGTGCCTCGTTGCCTTCATGATCTATAATACGAACAATATTGCCGGGTGTAGGAACACCCATTGAACCTGGACGTAAATCTATATTTTCAAGTGTGCCGATTAATAAAGTATTTTCTGTTTGTCCATAGCCATCGCGAACTTTAAGATTGAAATTTTTCATAAATGTTTCGATGACTGGTCTATTTAATGGTTCACCAGCTGAAACAGCACTGCGTAGAGAAGATAAATTATAGTCTTTTAAATTATCAATCTTCGCCATAATTCGATATTCCGTTGGAGTACAGCACAATACATTAACCTTTTCTTCTTGAAGCAGTTTAAGATATGTTTTTGCATCAAATCCTCCGTGGTATACAAATGCAGTTGCGCCCAGCATAATAGTCGATAAAAATGGGCTCCAAATCCATTTTTGCCACCCTGGAGCTGCTGTAGCCCAAACTAAGTCACCTTCACGTACACAAAGCCATTGTGAAGCGGCCGTTCTAATATGTGCATAACCCCATCCGTGTGAATGAACAACTCCTTTTGGTTTGCCAGTTGTGCCAGATGTATAAGAAAGAAATGCCATATCATCTCTTTTAGTAGCAGCCGCTGTAAATGTATCTGGCTGAGTACTTGCTAATTCATCTAAAGAGGTCCAATCACCAGTAGCAGTGCCTATAACCAATTTATTATTTAAAGCCTTCACTGAAGAATTAATACTATCTACCTCACTTGTGAACGCTTCATAGGCTATCACTGCTCTTGCAGAAGAGTGTTCCATACGATATTCTAAATCACTTGCACGTAACATTTCTGAACAAGAAATAGGAACAATCCCAGCCTTTAGACAGCCAAGGAAGACAAAATAAGCTTCAGGCAGACGAGGAATAATAACTAATACGCGATCTCCTTTTTGAAGCCCCTTCTTCGTAAAGGCGTGTGCGTATTGGTTCATTTTTTGAACAAGTTCAACATAGGAAATTGTTTGACGCTCCTGCTGAGTATTTAGCCACCGTATTGCTTGGCGATCACTATCACGAGAAAATTTCTCCAATTCCTCTGTAATATTATAAAATTCCGGTGCAATTAAATCGTTTGTTACCATATGAACATTCCTCCCCTAATCAAATTTGATAGAAAATTCATAAAACTATTTTTATTTTATCAATTGCAATAATATACAGCAAGAATATTCTGTACATGAAATAGAAATATTAGATTTAATAGAGAACTATTACGTTTCTTGTTGCTGCATAGGAAGACTTCGACAAAAAATATAAAAATTTTCACAAAAAGTATTGCATAATTTATAATGCTTGCTATAATAATAAATGTACTTAAGAGGTTTTAAAAACTGAATTGAATAGTATTGTTCCGAAGTAGCTCAGTTGGTAGTAGCACCTGACTGTTAATCAGGTTGTCGCAGGTTCGAGTCCTGCCTTCGGAGCCATTTTTTTGCTCATTTTTAAAGGTGATGTATACATAAAAAATTTTTTAAAAAAGTATTGCATCGTACGACGAAAAATGTTATCATAATACTTGTCTTGTTTGAGACATTTCAAAATGGCCCCTTGGTCAAGTGGTTAAGACACCGCCCTTTCACGGCGGTAACACGGGTTCGAATCCCGTAGGGGTCACCATTTTTAAAGCATTGTAGTAATGCAAAGGCTTAAAAATAAAATAAAAAACTGTAAAGAAATGAACACCTGTTTCTATGGAGGATTAGCTCAGCTGGGAGAGCATCTGCCTTACAAGCAGAGGGTCGGCGGTTCGAGCCCGTCATCCTCCACCATATGTGTTATTTCGGAGGGGTAGCGAAGTGGCTAAACGCGGCGGACTGTAAATCCGCTCCTTAGGGTTCGGCGGTTCGAATCCGTCCCCCTCCACCAGTTTTTTATAAATGATTGGGGTATAGCCAAGCGGTAAGGCAACGGATTTTGATTCCGTCATGCCTAGGTTCGAATCCTAGTACCCCAGCCATTTTTATTTTTTGAGCCATTAGCTCAGTTGGTAGAGCATCTGACTTTTAATCAGAGGGTCGAAGGTTCGAGTCCTTCATGGCTCACTTTTATAAATAAAAAAAGTGTAACATTAACTACAGATACTAATCTCTTGCTGAAAACAGCAGGAGATTTTTTTATACGCTCTTTAATTGCATAAATATTCATAAAATTGCGAGGTTGAGCCAAGGAGGATGCAGGCTTTACAATAGTCTTACAATCTAAAGGGGGTATAGAAAAATGAATAAACTAAATATTTCTATTATTGGTGTACCAACAGATTATGGGCAAACTCGCAGAGGGGTAGATATGGGGCCGAGTGCTATTCGTTACGCAGGCGTTGTAGAGCGCCTAGAGGCAATAGGACATGTAGTACATGATCAAGGGGATATACGTGTTAGTCAAAAACAAGATGGCATTATTGTTGATAAGCAGCTACTTAATTTAGAGGAAGTTATCGATGTAAGTACGTCTTTGGCGAAAAGTGTAAATGAAGCAATTGAACAAAAGGAGTTTCCGCTTGTACTTGGTGGCGACCATAGTATCGCTATTGGCACTCTTGCAGGGCTAGGTGAGCATTATAAAAATTTAGGCGTTATTTGGTTTGATGCGCATGCTGACTTAAACACTCCAGAAACGACGCCATCTGGTAATATACATGGTATGCCATTAGCTGTAAGCATTGGACTTGGTCATGAACGGTTGGTGAAAATTCGTAATAATGTACCGAAAATTAAACCTGAAAACGTTATTATTATAGGAGCGCGTTCTGTAGATCCAGGAGAACGTGAATTAATTAGCCAGCAAGGAATCAAAGTATATACAATGCATGAAATAGATCGTCTTGGGATGACGCGTGTCATGGAAGATGCTCTAGAATATTTAAGGGAGCGCAATGTAGATGGTTTGCATTTATCACTTGATTTAGACGGTTTAGATCCACTTTATACGCCAGGGGTTGGGACTCCTGTAGCTGGTGGTATTACATATCGAGAAAGCCATTTGGCAATGGAAATGCTTCAGGAATCAGGTATGCTAACATCTGCTGAATTCGTTGAAGTTAATCCAATTTTAGATGAGAAAAATAGAACTGCCGATGTTGCAGTAGCATTAATGGGCTCTTTATTTGGCGAAACACTAGTTTAAAGAAATTTAACAAAAAATTGTCTATTGCCACAATGTATAAAAATCTTTTGCTATAATTAATAATAAAACGAAACTTTTCTTATCGATAGGTCGTATAGTATAAGACAGTTGTAAAGGTGGAGAAATAAACACAATGGATGCGTTAGTAAACAAGAAAATTAAACAAGTGCTTAAAGGTGATCAAAACGCATTTGCAGATATTGTGAGTCTCTATCAGCACAAACTGTACCAAGTATGCTATAGGATGTTAGGGAACAAGCAAGAATCTGAGGACATTGCACAAGAAGCTTTTGTTCGTGCCTATATGAACTTGCATACTTTTGATCAGAAAAGGAAATTTGCGACGTGGCTTTATCGTATAGCGACAAACCTTTGTATAGACCGTATCCGGAAGAAAAAGCCGGATTACTATTTAGATGCAGAAGTAGCTGGTACAGAAGGACTTGATATGTATTCACAGATCGCAGCAGATGACCAGCTACCTGAAGAACAGATAGAGCAAATGGAACTGCAAGATCGCATTCAATATGAAATTGGACGTTTGCCTGATAAGTACCGTTCAGTTATAGTATTGAAATATATTGAAGAATTATCATTACAGGAAATTAGCGAGATTTTAGATATGCCTCTTGGAACGGTGAAAACGAGGATTCACCGCGGACGTGAAGCATTACGAAAGCAATTAAACAATCTGTAGGAGGGGAAGCGTCATGAATACTTGTCCAGAGCATATAATAGACTATATCCATGATTATTTAGATGGTGACATTAGTCGTGAGCATGAGCAAGAGTTAAAACGACATTTGCATACATGCAGTGATTGTAAACAGTTGATGCAGGAATTAAGTGAAACAATCGCCTTTGTGAAGAGCGCTTCCCACATTACATCACCTCCGCATTTTGAAGAAGCCGTAATGGCTCGTTTACCGAAACCTAAAAGTCGTGTAGGGATGCAAAAGTGGATTCGTCGGCATCCACTCTTTGTGGCAGCAGCAGTTTTTTGTTTATTCATGAGTGCAACTTTACTAGGTAATTTTATGGATGACCGACAGTTCTCTGTGACTAAACAGCCAAATCTAGTTGTTGAAGGTCAAACGGTTATTGTGCCGAAGGGTGAAGTTGTAAAAGGCGACATTATTGTTAAAAATGGTGATTTAATTGTTGAGGGTGAAGTGGATGGCAATGTCACTGTTATTAACGGGCAGTATATGGCATCTTCGGCAGTTGTTTCGGGAAAAATAGAAGAAATTGACGAAGTATTCGAATGGTTGTGGTATACGATTAAAAATTCAGTGAAGTCTGCTGTAACATTCGAGGATAAACAAGCAACTAAATAACACTCTATACGTCCTAATAGATAGTGCACGTGAGAGGCTGAAAGGTCTACTCTTTTGAGTAGACTTTTTATTTGAAAAAAGTTACATTTGATAAGAATGTGCTATACTTATATGTGTATGGATTCGCAATGAAAAGTGGGGGATGCCACGTGCAAATTATCGAACATTTCGCTAATTTAACACCTGTGAATATTTTTATTAACTTATTAGATGTACTGCTCGTATGGTACGTTATTTATAAAATTTTAACCCTCATTAAAGGTACAAAGGCTGTCCAATTATTAAAAGGCATTTTCGTCATTATTATTGCGCGCCTTGCTACAGACTTTTTTGGGTTAGAGACGTTAGGTTGGATGTTAAAACAAGTTATCGAATTCGGTTTCTTGGCGATTATTATCATTTTCCAACCTGAAATAAGACGTGGTCTTGAACAAATTGGTAGAGGGAAGTTATTCCAACGTTCGATTAGTCAAGTTGAAGAAGAACAAACAAGGCTTATTGAGGCAATGAAGAAATCTGTTAGTTATATGGCCAAACGTCGTATAGGGGCGTTAATTTCTATTGAAAAAGAAACTGGTCTAAATGAATATATCGAAACAGGTATAGGTCTAAATGCTGAGATTTCATCTGAATTACTGATCAACATTTTTATACCTAATACACCGTTACATGATGGAGCGGTTATCATGCAAAAAGATAAAATATCGGCAGCGGCTTGTTATTTACCGCTTTCTGAGAGTCCGTTTATCTCAAAAGAGCTTGGGACACGTCACCGTGCTGCACTTGGCTTAAGTGAAGTGACAGATGCCATTACTATTGTCGTATCAGAGGAAACCGGTGCCATTAGTATTACACTGAATGGTAATCTACATCGAAATCTTTCTTTAGAAGAATTCGAAGGACTGTTACGTAAAATGTGGTTCGGATCAGCACAGGAATCAAATGCAGCCTCTAAGTTAACTTGGAGGGGGAAAAAGAATGGATAAAATGATGGATAGCCCTTGGGTGTTACGAATTGTTGCGCTAATTTTAGCCTTATTGTTATTTTTCTCCGTTCGTGCTGAATTATCTCCCTCAAATAAAACAATAATGAGTGAGCAAACAGCGGTAATCCGAGATGTACCAGTAGATGTTTTTTATGACGATAAGAACCTCATTGTAACAGGGATACCAAAGACAGTAGATGTTACGATAAAAGGTCCGATGACACTCGTTTTACAGGCTCAAGCGTCGAAGGATTTTTCTGTATTTGCAGATTTGAGTAAATTACTCATAGGTGAGCATAATGTTCGACTACAATACGAAAATATTTCGGAGAAGTTGCAAGTTACATTAGACCCTGCGATTGTAAAGGTTAATATTGAGGAAAAGGTCACACAAGAGTTTCGTGTTGACCCTGAGCTAAATACTCGTTTACTTGAAGAAGGATATATTTTAAATGGCATGAGTGCTAATCCAGCTACGGTGTATATTACAGGTGCCAAAAGTGCAATTGAAAATATTAGCTATGTAAAAGCTACTGTAACGGGTGAACGAGGCTTGAAAGAACCGTTCTCACAAGTAGCGGCAGTGAAAGTACTAGATCGTGATTTAAATAAGTTAGACGTGACGATTGAACCAGAAACTGTGAAGGTAGAAGTAGATATTGGAGCTTACAGTAGAGAGTTGCCTGTTGTGCTGAAGGAAATAGGAAAAGCAGAGAATGGTATTACCGTCAACCAACTAACAATTAGTCCAACAAAGGTGAGAGTATACGGTAGAAAATCTATGATAGATACTTTAACCGCAATACCATTAGAGGTTGATTTATCAAAAATTACAGAATCAAAAACTTATGAATTTGAAGTGAAATTGCCAGAAGGTGTGACAAAAATATCTGACTCTAAAATTAAAGTGAAGGCAGATGTTACGAAGGTAGAGCAGGAAAAAACAACAACGACAACAACGACTACCCCTCCTGCTCCTACACCTACTCCTTCGCCACCTTCAGAGGACACTAGCACTCCTTCTGATAACAGTACGCCACCGCCTACTGATAAAACAGAAGAAGATATTGATTCTTAAACAATAACTGACTATAATTTTATTTTGATTCAGTAGAGATTTCGTTCTCTATCCGTAAAGGTATTCTTTAACGGGAAGAAGTTACTTAGGCTAAAATCAAAATACCCTATGCTAAAATTTATCTGTGCCTATTTATAAGCCCAGATAAATTACATAGGGGCATAATTAATAGTTACCAGTGAATGAACGAAAATAGACTTTTCCAAAAGTAAGCAGACGAGTGGTCTAGTTGTCAGCATAGACAAGCATGACCGCCGTCTTGCATTGAAGGAGAGAATAATTAAAATGGGTAAATATTTTGGAACAGATGGCGTCCGTGGCGTCGCGAATAGTGAATTAACACCGGAGTTTGCATTTAAACTTGGCCGTGTAGGTGGTTACGTTTTAACGAAGGATGCAACTGACCGTCCAAAGGTTTTAATCGGTCGTGACACACGTATTTCAGGTGAAATGCTTGAAGGTGCACTTGTAGCTGGTCTTTTATCAATCGGCGTAGAGGTAATGCGTCTTGGTGTTATTTCGACACCAGGTGTGGCCTATCTTACTCGAATGATGAGCGCAAATGCAGGCGTTATGATTTCAGCTTCACATAACCCAGTAGCTGACAATGGTATTAAATTTTTCGGTCCTGATGGCTTTAAGCTAACAGATGCGCAAGAAGCTGAAATCGAAGCAATATTAGATGCTCAAGATGATACTTTACCACGTCCAATAGGGGCAGATTTAGGTTCTGTAAGCGACTACTTCGAGGGCGGACAAAAATATATTCAATACTTAAAACAAACGGTGGCTGAAGAATTTGAAGGCATCCACGTAGCATTAGATTGTGCACATGGCGCTACGTCTTCTCTAGCTACACACCTATTTGCAGATTTAGAAGCGGATATCTCAACGATGGGTGCCTCACCAACAGGCTTAAATATTAATGACGGTGTCGGCTCAACACATCCAGATGGATTAGCTAAATTTGTCACAGAAAAGGGTGCTGATGTTGGTTTAGCATTCGATGGCGATGGTGACCGTTTAATCGCAGTAGATGAAAACGGTAAAATTGTTGATGGTGATCAAATTATGTTCATCATTGGTAAGCATTTAAATACAGTTGGTCGCTTGAAAAAGCAAACAATCGTTTCGACGGTAATGAGTAACATGGGCTTCTACAAAGCTGTTGAAGATAACGATATGCATAGTGTACAAACAGCTGTAGGTGATCGTTACGTTGTAGAAGAAATGCGTGCTAATGATTATAATCTTGGTGGCGAGCAATCTGGTCACATTGTTTTCCTAGACTTTAACACAACTGGAGATGGCTTATTAACAGGTATTCAGCTTGTTAATATTATGAAAGCTACAGGTAAAAAACTATCAGAGCTTGCTTCGGAAATGAAAATTTACCCACAGCGTTTAGTCAACGTACGTGTAACAGACAAGCATGCTGTGACAGAAAATGCAAAAGTTGCTGCAGTGATTGCTGAAGTAGAAGCAGATATGGCTGGTAACGGTCGCGTGTTAGTACGTCCTTCTGGTACTGAGCCACTTGTACGAGTAATGGTGGAAGCGGCTACAGAAGAAGACTGTGAGCGTTACGTAGAGCGTATAGCAAATGTTGTCCGTGCAGAAATGGGCTTAACTGAATAAATAGTATGAACTCGATTTCCTTTGATAGGAGGTCGAGTTTTTATTTTTGTTCCTTCCTAAATGTACCAACGAAAAAATGAATGCTTTCGAAAAGAATGGGAACAGTAGTACAGAGTCACAATAACAAGGAGTGTTGTATTGCAATGGCTAAAATTGCTACAGTGATTACTAATATGTTTGAGGACGCTGAATATACAAGTCCTAAAGGAGCATTAGAAGCGGCAGGCCATGAACTAATAACGATTGATACGACGGCAGGCATTGAGGTAGAAGGTAAGCATGGAGAGAAAGTAAAAATCGATAAAGACATCGATGAGGTAAATGCTTCTGAATTCGATGCATTATTTATCCCAGGCGGTTTTTCTCCTGATATATTACGTGTAGATGATCGTGTTGTGGCATTTGTTAAAGAATTTATGGATGAGATGAAGCCAACCTTTGCTATTTGTCATGGACCTCAATTACTCATTACGGCAAAAACATTAAAAGGTCGTGACGCAACTGGCTACAAATCGATTCGTGTAGATTTAGAAAATGCAGGTGCGATATTCCATGACGAGGAAGTGTTTGTTTGCCAAAATCAATTGGTAACAAGTCGCACACCGGAGGATCTACCAGCATTTAATCGAGAAATTGTGAAATTATTGGAGAATAAAGAAGGCTAAGCTTAAAAGGCACAAGTAGTTTGCCTGTGCCTTTTATGTTTTAACTTCTTTCAGCGAGTGTCAAGCCCTTCAATGGATGTCACGAAAATCGGAAAAGAAGTGAATAAAGGATACTAGCCTAAGCTGACTAACCTGCATCGATGCCGCCGCTACGCTACGTTAGCACTGCGCTTCGCACTAAAACATTTGCGGGCATCAGCAAATCTCCATACTGGACGCAATTATGCCGATGCATAGTTATTCTAATTAAAATAGCCCTATTTCTTTTTCAACGCTATAATAGCATTAGTAATTTGTCCAAGTCCGATACCAATGATAATTCCAACACCGGCACCTATTGCAGTGTCAATCCAGCCTTTATCAAAAAAAGCTTCATATCCACCGCCAGTTAGAAAACCGGTTAATCCGCCAATGCCTAATCCTAAAAATAGGAAGCCACCATAAAACAGTCCGATTGCCTCATAATCTGCGGGATCGCGATTTTCGTAATACTGCTGGAAGCGTTCATTTAAATCCTCAGATTGCTCAGAGTTACTGGCGAATTGCAATTCCTCGCTAGCCTTATTAAAAGCTTCTTGCTCCGTTAAACCTTGTGACATTAAATCATTCATATAATCGCTCATATAGATTATCATGTCATCTTGCGCTTCTCGTCCCTGATCGGAACGCCCTTTAAACTTAGACAATTGCTTGTCAATTTTCCGTTTAGTTTGCCCACTTTTCTTACGCAGCTTTTCTATATAAGTCATCTCAGCATCCTGCAAATAATTCTGGGATTGTTCTTTCGTAAAACGATTAATTCTCTCCTGAATTTCACGACTAAAGCTCATGTTTGTTCCCTCCATTATGTCTTAAAATTTCAATACGACTACTTAAAAAATCCCATTTAGCCCAGAAAGATATTAATTTTTCTCTTCCTTGTTCATTTAGTGTGTAAAATTTCCTTGGTGGACCCATTTCAGATGGCTTTTTGACAATATTGACAAGGCGATTTCTTTCCAATCGCATAAGTAACGCATATACAGTTCCTTCAGCTATGCCCTCGAACCCCATCTGCGTGAGATATTTGACAATCTCATAACCATATATTTCACCGCGGCTAATGATTTCTAATACGATACCTTCTAAGACTCCTTTGAGCATTTCACTCAGATTATCCATAATCTCACCCCCAGGCTTAGCTCACCTGTACTAAGTGTTGCTAAGTACTGTATATAGTATTGCTAAGTAGTGGCTTTGTCAAGCAATAAAAGAATAGAATTTATCCAGGTTGATATTTACTTTTAGAGCAATTTATTTTGACACTGTTCAAAATAAATCCTTCACCGAAAATATTTGTTGCTGACATAAGGAAAAAACATCGTAGTTTAAACTTCTTTATGTAACGTAAGTGAAACGGCAGTTACTTTGGTGGCGACAGCTCAATAATGCCAAGGTATAAATCTCAAGACAGGCTATATAGCAGATTGTTTGTCTACTTTTTGTCATTAAAAAGTAGGATAAATAGGTGTTTTTTATAACGAAAATTTGACGTATAGCATATGATTGAGTATGATGGAGAAGTTGAATTATGAGGTCCGACCTTATCATTTAACGAAAGCGCATAAGGAGGGAAGAAAGCGCAAAATCGGAAAACAATTATAGCGCCTGAGCTGAAGAAATTGGACGAAACTATCTTCAGCAGACGAGGTGGAGGTTTATCGAAAGTTCGGCGGATGCCTCCCGATCGACGTACCCGATTGTCACTTTTCATTTTGAAAGCATTTAAGCGATTGAATGTACAGAAAATGAAAAAGGTATAGTTAAAGCAATAGATAAATAGAGAAACCTCATGTATCGAATGTTTACTATTCAGATGGCTGAATGAGTGTTAAGCATGGAATGTAAAAGCTATGCCTATTAATAAGCATACTTTTACATTCAAAAAAATTCGATAGGTTGAGGTCTAGTTTGTCGTTGCGTCAAATTGACAATATCGGAGGAAAAGAAATTTATGTGTGGAATTGTAGGATATATTGGAGAATCAGATGCAAAGGAAATTTTATTAAAAGGTTTAGAGAAACTAGAGTATCGTGGCTATGACTCAGCGGGTATCGCAGTACGAAACGAAGATGGTGTAACAGTCTTTAAAGAAAAGGGACGTATTGCAGATTTACGTGATGCAGTGGATGAGGACGTTGCTGCCAAAGTGGGTATCGGCCATACACGTTGGGCAACTCATGGTGTGCCAAACCGTTTGAATGCACACCCTCACCAAAGTGCATCAGGACGTTTTACGCTAGTACACAACGGAGTTATCGAAAACTATCATTTATTACAAAAAACTTATTTAAAAGGTATTCCGATGAAATCTGATACAGACACAGAGGTCATCGTACAATTAGTAGAGCTATTTGTGAAAGAAGGTTTAAGCACGGCTGAGTCATTCCGTAAAACATTATCTTTATTACATGGCTCTTACGCATTAGCCCTATTAGATGCAGAAGCGGCAGATACAATTTTCGTTGCGAAAAACAAATCTCCACTTTTAGTTGGTGTTGGTGAAGGCTTTAATGTTGTAGCTTCAGATGCGATGGCAATGCTACAGGTAACAGATCAATATGTGGAACTACATGATAAAGAGGTCGTAATCGTACACAAAGCTAGCGTTGAAATTACAAAGTTAGACGGTACATTAGTAGAACGTGCACCATATACAGCTGAGCTCGATATGAGCGATATTGAAAAAGGTACGTACCCTCACTATATGTTAAAAGAAATGGATGAGCAGCCAACAGTTATTCGTAAAATCATTCAAGCGTACGAAGGTGAGAATGGTGAATTAACAATTGATGCTACTATTTTAGAAGCATTACAAGCAGCAGACCGTCTATATATTATTGCAGCCGGCACAAGTTATCATGCAGGTCTAATCGGTAAGCAATATTTTGAAAAAATGGCTGGTATCCCAGTGGAAGTTCATATTTCAAGTGAATTCGGCTACAATATGCCATTACTTTCAGAAAAACCATTGTTTATCTTTATTACACAATCAGGTGAAACAGCAGATAGCCGTCAAGTACTTGTGAAAATTAAAGAGCTTGGTTATCCAACATTAACGATTACAAACGTACCTGGCTCTACACTTTCACGTGAGGCAGACCATACATTGTTATTACATGCAGGTCCAGAAATTGCGGTAGCCTCTACAAAAGCTTATGTAGCACAAGTAGCTGTACTTGCTCTAACAGCCTATGTAACAGCGAAAGCTAATGGCAAAGGCTTAGAATACGATTTAAAACAAGAACTTGCGATTGCAGCAAACGGTATCCAAACAATTATCGATTCAAAGGATGTTTTAGAGGATATTGCTGAGGACTACTTAAAAATCGCACGCAACGCATTCTTCATCGGCCGTAACATAGACTTCTATGTAAGCCTTGAGGGTGCCCTAAAGCTAAAAGAAATCTCTTATATCCAAGCAGAAGGCTTTGCAGGTGGCGAGCTAAAACACGGAACAATTGCCTTAATCGAAGAAGGTACACCGGTGTTTGCCCTTGTTACACAAGCAGCAGTAGGATTAAACATCCGTGGTAACGTCAAAGAGGTAGCAGCACGTGGAGCATACCCATGCATTATTGCTATGGCTGGCGTAGATGAAGACGGTGACCGTTTAGTAATTCCTCAAGTTCATGAATTACTAACACCACTAGTTTCTGTAGTGCCATTACAATTAATTAGCTATTACGCAGCACTACACCGCCGCTGTGATGTGGATAAACCACGTAACTTGGCTAAATCGGTGACTGTTGAGTAATTGTTGAGATAGAGTTCAATTGTGAGTGTAGGTGTGAGTTATAACTAATGCTGTCACAATTTATAATTATATTTGTCATAAATAAATAAGATGTTGTGACACCGAAAATAAGCCTTGGTACAGTGTAGTCGTTGCTGTATCAAGGTTTGTTTTTTTTCTCAGAATGATTTTAATTATAAGATATTGTAATATAAACCATTGAATATCACAGCAAAAAAATTATAAGTAATGTTGTCATTTAAACGCAAATGCAGACTTTGGTAGATCGCTTGATTCACCATGTCCACATCATCTCTTATACAGGACAAAGCTTCCGTTTAATCAATGCACTTTCAAAGAAGTTAAAAAAATATCGGGTGCAACACTCTGCAATTTTTCTTGCAAAAAACATCTCTTTTAAGTGCGTTTTTAGAAGTTTCTTTAACTAGTCCTAGTGGAATATATAAAAAATGTATTAGCTAATTTAGAGGGAGATAAAAGCTCTAAAACAAACAATAAAAAAATAAAATCATGATTGTTGTAATGGGGATCTTTCTGAATTAGAAGAAATGATTACTGACTATTTAGGGGGAAAAACGATGACAACTTTTATTATTATTCGATTATAGGATGAAGGTGGTATTGTCATAAATATCTGAACTCGGCAAAGCTGAAGGGCTTGCCGCCTGATATTCTCAGACGACAAGCCCTTATGCATATTATGAATTATTGTCTAATGGGTTATTTCAAACCAGCTGCAAATACTGCTGGCCCTGTAGCGCTTGAGGCTGCTGATTTCTTTAAATGTTATCATATAGCCCCATCCGCGAACCGGTATAGTATAATATGACCGGCGCTGCCAGTAACTCCAGCAGTTTCGGATATGGTTACGCTATTAGGTGAGCCATTCACGATCCTGATTGTATCACCAACGGATTGGAGGTTGACTTGAATGACCGATATCTGACCCGCGGTGTCTGCATTTGAGGATGGTGCAACAAGCGCCCCGCCGTTTATGGATACACCAAAGTAACTTTGTGCTGGCGTCCCTTCTGCAAAATTTAAAACAACAGCCAGTGAATAAAGACCTGCTCTTGTAATGATAAAAGTATCAGTACCGTTGAAATCGATACCAAAGATTGTAGAAATTCCAAACGTAACAGCGGCGCCGGAAGCTATTGTTTGGCCATCTATATTTGCACTGACGAATGCTTGTGAAATAGGCCCGGTAGCGCCAGTAGCACCAGTAGCGCCAGTGGCCCCGGTAGGACCAGATGCACCAGTAGCGCCCGTAGCCCCAGTAGAGCCAGTGACACCAGTTGGCCCAGATGCACCAGTAGCGCCAGTGGCCCCAGTAGGCCCGGATGCCCCGGTAGCGCCAGTAGCTCCTGTACAACATGGCCCTGTTGCTCCTGTAGCGCCAGTGACACCAGTAGGCCCGGATGCACCAGTAGAGCCAGTAGAGCCAGTAGAGCCAGTGGTACCAGTAGAGCCAGTGGCCCCAGTAGGCCCGGATGCACCAGTAGAGCCAGTAGAGCCAGTAGAGCCAGTGGTACCAGTAGAACCAGTAGAGCCAGTAGAGCCAGTAGCCCCGGTAGCGCCAGTTACACCCGTAGAGCCAGTGGCCCCAGTAGGCCCTGATGCACCAGTAGCGCCAGTAGCGCCAGTAGAGCCAGTAGCCCCAGTAGAGCCAGTGGCCCCAGTAGGTCCTGATGCACCAGTAGAGCCAGTAGAGCCAGTGGCCCCAGTAGGCCCTGATGCCCCGGTAGCGCCAGTAGAGCCAGTAGAGCCGGTAGCCCCAGTAGAGCCGGTAGCGCCGGTAGCCCCAGTAGGCCCGGATGCCCCGGTAGAGCCAGTAGCCCCGGTAGAGCCAGTAGCCCCAGTAGAGCCAGTGGCCCCGGTAGAGCCAGTGGCCCCGGTAGAGCCAGTGGCCCCGGTAGAGCCAGTAGCCCCGGTAGAGCCAGTAGCCCCAGTAGAGCCAGTGGCCCCGGTAGAGCCAGTAGTCCCAGTAGAGCCAGTGGCCCCGGTAGAGCCAGTAGCCCCGGTAGAGCCAGTGGCCCCAGTGGCACCCGTAGCCCCGGTAGAGCCTGGAGGTCCACCAGAAGGTCCTGTAGGCCCAGTAGCCCCGGTTGGACCTACTAAAGAAGGAGCAGCCAAGATATTTTCCAGTTTAGATTGAAGGAGTAGCTCCTTCTTAATTAATTCTTGCATAGTAGTTTGAACACTTGAATTTACCTGTAGCAACTCACTGATGGTCGCTGGAACCGAAAGTCCTGGCAGCGTACCGACAGCGTATTGTATTTTCTCCGCTTCGGCATTAATAATATGCCCTAGCCCTAACTCTTCAATCGCTATAGAAGATAACAAGAGGTTCAAGGCGTCATCTCTAGTAATAGTGATGCTAGGGGTTATATTAGGGAGATTTGCTTGTGACACTGTCTTCACCCTTTCTCAATTTTCAAAGTTTATGAATTTACCGATCTATATAGAGAGGTCTCCCTCTTTATAGTCATAATGCAGGATATGATTCTTTTTCATTAACGGTATGAGCATTCCTTGAGTTCAGTTAGAAGTTTCTGAGATATGCAGATCAGTGACGTAAGCCCTTCACTAGATCCATCTTCACGAATGTCAACTGTGATATAAACGGCTTCTTTAGATACCGTTTTACGACGTACTTGTACAACGCGTCTAAATAAATGCAGACATAGATGCATTTATTTAGACGTTTATTAAAGGCTTCTCCCTGTTCTGTGACCGCTTTTGTTCATGTAAGAGATTGCTTGTTCGTGTAAAGATGGTCATTTTTTTATTTAAACCAGCATTTCTGACATCTTAATTCCTTTTGGAAGAGCTAAATGACCGCTGATTCTAACGTGTCGTTCATTGGATAGATGAAAACGCTAAAAAGAGAGTTTAATTTTCGTTTTGCGATAATGTCTTCATAGGCTGATACGTTAACCAATCTGCATATTGTTAATGAAGCGCCAAGCGTACCGTTACTAGCAGTCGTAGTATTTGCGTTATCATTATTGAGCATCTGAAGAACGTTAACACATGGTCCAGTATTTAGAATGTATGCACCGGAGAGTTGTACATCTACCCCAACAGCGCCTCCGTTGCCAACATGACTCCCAAAAAGAGGAATCCCGTTTAGGCGAAGCGCGAATCCAACACCGCCAGTTGTCATTTCAACCCCTTCCAAATAGCTATTGATCCAATAGACTGTTCGGACTTAGATGGATATCTGGTGTTCCAGGTGTATGTGTAATACCGATATCATTGCTATTTATAGTTGAATCAAACATATAAGACGACCCCAGTGTAACTACTTGCTGAATGAAGCTTCCTAATTGATGTTGTTGGCTGTAAACGTACCGCCTGTAGCTCCAGTTGCACCGGTTTGACCCTACTTCAAAAGAAGCAGACAAGATGTTTTTGAACACCTGAATTAACCTCCAGCAATTCATTGAGGGTCGCCGAACCGATAGTCCTGGCAAACCCTTCAATTGCTATAGAAGCTAATAAGAGGTTCAATGCGTCATCTCTAGTAATAGTAATGCTAAGGGATTATATTAGGATTCGCTTGCGACTTTGTCTTCATCCTTTCTCGATTTTCAAAGTCTTGGATTCGATCTAATAGAGAGGTCCTCCTCCTTTTAGTCGTATAATGCAAGATATGATTTTTTTACATTAACGGTATGAGCTTTCACCCCGCAAAGAGGCTATTTTTATAAATACATACCGAAGTATTGAATCACGCTAGAGTTTTTGAAGCAAAGAGCCCGGAATCACCAATGTCTCCCGGGCTTAGACTCGTGCTTCCTATAGTCCATACTGCATAAGTTTTTTACCCGAACCGAACATGAATCAAAATGTCGGATACTTAGGCTATTTTTACAGAATGAAAGTGATGCGCAGATGAGGTGTTTTTTTATGGATACTTGAAGTTTATCTTGTGAAAAATTTTACTTAAACCCTAATGGTGCAGGATAATTTAATAAGGATTAAATTTAGGAGATGGTTAAATGAGTTTAATCAAGAACTGCCCCCTCTCCGTCATTCAAAATTCTATCTAAAATCAACTTATTGATATTATTCATATGTCGAATTTTCCATCAAATTTTTGGGATTCAAAACTCCTATACACAGAAATAGGAGAGGGGAAATATGGCAGAGTTAGGCGAGTGTTCGACATGCATTAAAAATGACTGGGCGGAACAGGTATGATAAATTAATGATACCTATTAATCTACTAATAGGTACCAATTTATCAGCAGTCGGGAGGAGATCAGATGGCAACACATATCACAGATAGCTCGGTATTGAACAACGGAGTTAAAATGCCGTGGTTAGGTCTCGGAGTTTGGAAGGCAAGAGAAGGCAACGAAACACTGGCAGTTCGCTCTGCTATTGAAGCTGGTTACCGCAGTGTTGACACAGCAACCGTCTACGGAAACGAAGAGGGCGTAGCCGAAGGAATCCGTCAATCGGGAATTGATCGTGATCAACTGTTCATCACGACCAAGTTGTGGAATGCAGATCAAGGCTATGAGACAACACTCAAGGCTTTTGACACCAGTATGAAAAAGCTGGGGCTCGATACACTGGACCTGTACCTCGTCCATTGGCCGGTAAAAGGCAAGTTTGTTGAAACGTGGAAGGCAATGGAGAAGCTATATCGCGAAGGATTTGTACGAGCGATTGGAGTAAGCAACTTCCAAATTCATCATCTGGAAGAATTACGTCAGAACAGCGAGATTACACCAGTGGTCAATCAGGTGGAATATCACCCGTTGTTGACGCAAAAAGAGCTACATGCCTATTGCAAAGAGCGTCATATCCAGCTCGAAGCTTGGAGCCCATTGATGCAAGGCAATCTGGATCACCCGCTTTTGATAGAACTGGGACAGAAATATGGCAAGTCTCCAGCTCAAATCATTATTCGCTGGGATTTGGAAAACCAGGTAGTGACGATTCCAAAATCTATTACGCCTGAGCGTATTCGCCAAAATGCAGATGTATTTGACTTCTCGCTTAGTGCAGAGGATATAGAAAAAATCAGCGCATTGAATCAAAATAAACGATTTGGACCAGATCCGGACAATTTTTCTTTCTAAGAAAAGCAGATGAAAGAAAAAGGGGAGACTGCTGCAAAAGGCACGTTTTTTCCGCAAACCTCGGATTGACAAGAAAATAAACAAAAGCCCGTTTATAGCCATTTCACAGGCTAAAGCGGGCTTTTTGGTGGTAGTCTAACGAACAGACTGTAATTGGTACAAACATCACTTATAATAAGAACCCTCTACAGAAGTGGAGGGATCTGATAAATATCCATATGTTTGCGGATAATGTTAGCTAACGCTAATACTATCCCTAGGGCTAAAAAAAGCAAAAACCCAAGAATGCTGTAAAATTAGCATTCTTGGGCTTTTTATTTCGGTAAAAGACTTTCTAGCCAGTCTTTGCTTCTATATACTGATGTAAGAGCTATCGGAAATAGCTTATTGCTCGTATTGTTACCAGATGGAAACTCGATCCTCAGGAGCAATATACATGCCATCTCCAAGCTTAATTCCATAGGTATCATAGAATTGCTGGAAGTTCACAATCGTGCGGTTTACCCGAATTTTATTGGCTGAATGTACATCGTTTTTGCTAAGAAACGCTGCAAATTCTTTTGTAGTTGTAGATTTCCATATTTCCGCATTGCTTTCGAAATAGGCTTTATAATCGGGATTACTCATTTTGGATACAACTTGCAGCGAAGCTGCCATTCCACCTAAATCAGCGACATTCTCACTTAGAGTAAGCTGACCATCATTTAACACACCCGGAATAATCTCAATGTCATTATAGAACTTAATCAGTTCCTGGTTTTTCTCTTCGAATTTCTTAAAGTCTTCTTCCGTCCACCAGTTATTTGCATTTCCATTTTCATCGTAGGCAGATCCATTGTTATCAAATGCATGGCTGATTTCATGGCCAATGACCATGCCAATGGCACCGTAATTTTCTTCAGGTTTAGCGTTAATATCATAGAAAGGCGCTTGGAGAATACCGGCAGGGAACGTAATTTCGTTATTAAAAGGGTTGTAGAAAGCATTTACGGTATAAACGTTTGCTAACCATTCCGTTCTATCCACCGGTTTTCCTAGCTTAGCTTTCGTGTTATCAATGTATGCTTTGGTTACTGTGAAGGTATTAGAGAACAGTGAACCGCCTTCGTCATATGTCTTGATTGCTACTTTATCTAATGTCGTATCCCACTTATCTGGGTAACCGATCTTAACAATCATCGTATGCAGCTTTTTAATGGCTTTAGCTTTAGTTGTTTCTGACATCCAATCAAGAGATTGGATTCTTTCCTCATACGTAGCGATTAACTTCTCTACCATTTGTTCAACATCTTTTTTAGCTTCTGGTGAAAAATGTTTCTCGGCAAACATTTGCTCCAAATATCCGCTCATTGTGCCAGTTGTCATGGCAACTGCGATTTCCTGATCTGTTTTTTCTCCTGTAATGCCGTATAACGTTGCGGAAAACTCATTTGCAGCGTCTTTGAATTCATCTGACAATAGACGACCTGTTGCGGAAAGCAGTTGTACTTTGGAGTAAGCTTTAAGTATGTCAAGATTATCTTCAGTCAAGAGTTCCGCGCCTTTTTGTGCCAACTTTACATCGAATACGATTACTTTATCAGCACTGTCGACTTTCATCGATTTCAAGACTTGTTTCATATCTACTGTTTTGAACATGTCATCGAATTGTTCGATTGTATATGGATTATAGTATTTATTGACGTCGCCTTGTTCATGAGGTTCAAGCGATACGGAAGCTAAGCTTTTCTCCATTCCGTAAATTTTCTCAGCGTGGCCTTTCGCTGTAGACTCGTCCTCACCCGATGACACGAGAAGCTTGGTCATATATTGAATGTAGGCTTTTTTCGCTATCTCGTCTTCCGTTACAAAGCTGTTTTTATCCAGACCAGTAGCTAATCCGGTATAATATAAAGCATTTTCACTGCTGTTCTTTGCATCGTTCATGATTGTAAAGCTGAATAATGAGCTTAGACCCAATTCTTTTTCCGTGGCAAGATCTGCTTGAACGAGCTCATCAAGTGTTTTAGCCCCGTTAATTGCCTTTACATATTTTTGGATGGGCTCAATCCCTTGTTTATTTCTATTTTTTTTATCCAACGCTGTCGAATAAAAGTCGGCAATTTTCTGTTCTTTTGTCCCTTTATCGAATTGTTTACCAACGAGCTCATTTATTATTTTTTCTATTTTATCGGTATTTAGCTTTTGTAGCTCAGGAAATCCGCCACCCATGATTTCTCCTGTTGGAATTGTCGATTTATTTAACCATTCCTTATTGATTGCTTCATAAAAATCGTCATTTAAATGGGAGCCTTTAAGCGTCCACACTCTGGCAATAATTTTTTTGAACTCATTGATCGTAATATTGTCATTTGCGCCTAATGTGCCGTCAGGTTTGCCTGTCAGTACGCCTGCCTTTGCAAGTTTATCGATATCTTTTTTAGCCCAATCTGGTACATCAGTGAACTTGACATCAAATGTTCCGCTGCGCAAATCATTTCCGACCGGCTCTGGCAATTCGCCGAATGCCCGGCTCAACATGACTAAAGCTTCAACCTTCGTAGCTGGCTCATTTTCTCTTAAATCTTCGTTTTTAGAGCCTTGCATAATGTATTCTTTACTAATTTCTGGTTGATAAGCGTCTGCTGCTATCAACAAGGTTTTAACGATTTCTCCTCTTGTCGCTGGTGGCGACGTTTCAGTGGCAAAAGCTGATACGCTAATTGATAGGACCATTATTATGGCCATGAGTAAGGATAAAACCTTCTTTTTCATCTTCGTGCCCCTTTACAGTAGATTTGTATAAAAAAAGATAAATGGGTGGAATTTAGAATTTCTTCCATTTAAATACCATTATAGTTTATTTATTTCAGTTTGAAAATATGTAAAAAGCTTTTTCATTTTCAAGAGAGCATAATCTAGTCTAGCTCTTTTAAGCTAGAGCGGTGGTGCCACGTGGAAAGTGGCGAGTATTTAAGGGTTGGAAGGGAAGCACAAAGTCGATTCCGTGCGCAATTGGAGGCATAATTGATGTCAAAGCAATAGGTGTGCTCGTTTATAATAAGAATGATAGTTTGTCATTACGTTTTATAAAAATCACTTCTTTCGTTTTAATGTATATATATGTTAAAATTGATGTTTATCCTGTGAAAAATTGTACTTGAACTAACGGCTGGTTAGTGCAATAAAGGAACTTTAGAGTATCTATATTGTTTATAGATAATCCAAAAATATACTTAGTTATATATTGAATAAACTTCTTTCGCCTAGAAAACAATTGTAGGCCCAAAGCCGATTCCGGACGCAATGATGAATCGAGGCGTAATCTGTTTAGAAGTAAAGGGGAAAATATGAGAAAAAAAGTTATTTTATCATTAATGTTAATGACATTTCTTTCAGCTGTAGAAGGAACAATTATTAGTACAGCAATTCCCCGTATTACAAGTGATTTGTCAGGTGTCGAACTTGTTAGTTGGGTATATGCAATTTATATGCTTGCCACAGCTGTTTCGACGCCAATATACGGGAAGCTGGCTGATTTATTCGGTCGTAAAAAAGTTTTACTTATCGGGGCTACAATATTTTTAGTCGGCTCTGCACTTTGTGGTGTTGTTACATCGATGGAGCAGCTTATTGTCTTTCGTGCCCTTCAAGGTATAGGTGCTGGCGCTATTATGCCAATAACAATGACAATCATGGGTGACTTATATAGCGAAGTGAAAGACCGTGCAAAAGCGCAGGGCTGGATTAGTGCTGTGTGGGGCGTCTCTGGTGTAATAGGACCATTAGTTGGTGGATTTTTAGTCGATTCTCTATCTTGGCGTTACATCTTCTTCTTAAACGTTCCATTTGGAATTATCGCGTGCTTAATGATTGTCATTTATTATAAAGAATCTATTAAGCCTGCTAAGCACCATATCGACTATCTGGGTGCAACAGTATTTTCATTAAGTACAATCGCGCTACTATACGCGTTATTAACAGGTAGCAGTAAGCAAAATTGGGGGGACATTACAATTATTGGTCTCTTAATCTTTGCAGCTGTTGCATTCGTTATTTTCTTATTAATTGAGAGAAAATCTCCGGAACCATTAATTCCGCTAGCACTTTTCTCTAATCGTACATTATCTATTATAAACATTTTAACGCTTATTTCTGGTGCAATGATTATTAGTATTACAATGTATCTTCCGATTTGGAGCCAAGGTGTATTAGGAAAAAATGCGACAGAGGCCGGACTCGTTTTAATGCCACTTCCCGTTATGTGGACATTTGGCACTATTTTTTCTGGTAAATTAATTGATTACTTAAAAACGAAACAAATCATTTTACTTGGAGCTAGTATTCTTTCAGTTGCTGCCTTTTCACTATTTACATTGTCAACAGACTCTCCAACATTCCTTATTTATGTTGCAGTTGGATTATTCGGCTTAGGAATGGGGCTTATTATACCAATTTACATGGTAACGATTCAATCAGCTGTTCCAACTCATACACGGGGAACGGCAATTGGCTTAAATACATTTATCAATACGTTTAGTCAAACATTAGGTGCTGCAGTTTTCGGGGCAATTTTCAACACGATGATTCACGCACAAGGTATTAAAAACCTTAATCTTATATCTTCTGGTGGACATGGTGGAACTACAGCAACTATAGTCACCGAATCACAAGAGGCGTTAGCTTCAAGTGTACATTTCATATATATGAGTACTTTTATATTAGCACTAGTAACTTTAGCAATTGTTTGGTTCTTATTAAAGCCATCCACACAAACTAGTGAGCAATAAAAAATAATTACTATAATGTTTAAAAATAATATAATTTCATATAAAAAATGCGCGAGAAAAAATAATTTATTGACAATTCAAATAAAGAGACTATAATAATTATCAAGATTTGCATAACGAAAAATTGTTGTGAACAATTTGGAGTATAAGAGTAAAAGTGTTGAAGAGAACTAGTAGTTTTAATGGAACTGACAGAAAGTAGCCGGTTGATGAGAGGCGCAAGGAAAGTTAAAATGAATTCATCTTGGAGCTGCGTACCGAACTTTAGTAGGCTACGACGGGTTTGCATCCGTAATCAATGCAAAGGTATCGCATTTAGCCGTACCTATTGAGAAGAGTTATGTGAGTAGCTCTTAAATTAAGGTGGTAACACGTTCATAACACGTCCTTTAGGTTTTTTCCTAAAGGACGTTTTTTTATCTTCATTCAGCAGAAGCGGGTAGTAAAATGAATGCGATGTGACTCCTTTTATCGAGGAACTCAGTCTAAGAACTTCACGTTCTATGGCATATGTAGCGAAAGCGAAGCGTCAGCTACAATTACGCCAAGGCGAAATTGATTTTTTACTCTTATAGAACTTGCAATATTAATTCAATATTAAAGGAGTTGTATTGTATGTTTTTAACACTGGAAGAACAAGTAGAGACGATTCAAAAGGGTGTAGGTAAGATCGTTAATGAAGGAGAGGTTTTACCAGATAACATCCCCACAATGTTAATTGAAATAGGGAAGGAGTCTGTACTAGATATTATTCCATCATTAATTGCTGAAGAGTATATTCAAAGTAAAAGTGAGTTTATGCGATTAATGAAACAAAATAATGTTTCTTTGAATGGAGAAAAACTTACGGAGGAAGACACTGACATCATATTAATGAATGATGAGATTTTACAATTTGGGGAGAAACGATCTATACGATTTATAAAATAAGGGAACTAAGTTGAATTATTCGTCAATCGATAATTAAACAACTATATTAAAAAAATCACCTTCGAGATATTACGAAGGTGATTCTCATGTTTATTATTTCCCTAGAACAAATTCAGCAATTTCATCTAAAATCATTTCTTTACCAAGAGGGAAGTAACCTTTATTGACCGCATCATTTTTAATAATAAATACGTGGTTGTTCTTAACAGCATTCATGTTTTTCCAAATTGTCTCTTCTTGGAATTCTTTTAAGCGCTGAGAACCGTCGCCTGTTGTAAATACGAATAGGTAATCTGGATTGTAGTCAATTAAAGCTTCTTTTTGTACTTGTACTAATGCTTCATCCAATGGCGTACCTGGAACTGCTGGTAATTTTAAATCTTTAAAGAGAACGCTACCGTAGCCATAGTCACCATATATACGGAATGCATTTGGATATGCAGCCATTTTCATGAACTTGGCATCACCAGTTTTAGCAACGATTTTATCGTGTAACTTGCTAGCTTTTTCGTCATACTGTTTGAACCATTCGTCTGTTTCTTTTTCTTTATCGAAGATTTTACCTAACTCCTCGAACTTTGGACGCCATTGGTCTAATGGAGTTTTTAACATGACAGTCGGTGCAATTTTAGATAATTGATCATAGATTTTTTCTTGACGATCATTTATAAGAATTAAATCTGGTTTTGCAGCAGCTACCGCTTCGATGTTAATATTGTCACCCCAAGCGGAGCCGACTGGTTTTACATCTTTTAATTGATCTGCAATATGTGGATCAATTTCTTCCTGAGACGTATTTGCAGTAATGATTGGTTTCATTCCAAAGATTAATAATTCTTCTGTTGAACCACTAAGGTCAGCAATTTTCTTTGGATTAGCAGGGATTTTAATGTTCCCCTTAGCATGCTCTACTGTACGCTCTTCTGTTTTAGCGTCTGTTTTTTCTTCTTCTTTTTTATCAGAAGAGCAAGCTGCAAATAGTATAGATGTAACAACTAATACCATTGTTAGTAACGTTAGTTTAAATTTCTTCATATCTTTGTTCCTCCCGGATAAATTGTTTGCGACCCATTTCATTCTAATGGGTGTTCAACTTCTTAGACTACAATGAGAAGCTCAACGCCCATTAGAATGCTCCTTCTCCTCTATTTAATAAAGGAAGAGTGCTCCTTCCTTTATGCTTTTATTTGCTCTAGATTATTAATCGTTGTTAAATCGTAAGTTAAACAAATTGGCTTCCTGTTTACAGGGCATGAAACGATTAGTGCTTCAATTTCAAATACATTTCGAAGTGTTTTACTTGTCATCACTTCATCTGGAGTTCCCTGGTGAATCAGTTTACCAGCCTTTAAAGCAATCATATGATCAGAAAAACGAGAAGCATGGTTTAAATCATGAATGACCATAACGATTGTGCGGCCTTCTTCCTGATTTAATTTTTTTAAAAGATTTAAAATTTCTAACTGGTGAGCCATATCTAAGTAAGTTGTCGGCTCATCTAATACAAGTAAGTCCGTTCCTTGCGCAAGTGCCATTGCAATCCATACTCGTTGACGTTGGCCGCCTGATAAAGCTTCTGCTGAACGGTTTGCAAACTCTGTCATCCCTGTCACTTCAAGTGCCCAATGGATGTAGCAATAATCTTCTTCTTGCAGTGTCCCAAATCCATTTTGGTGTGGAAAGCGACCATATGACACAAGCTCAAACACAGTAAGACCCATTGGAACTTCTGCCGTCTGGGGTAAAATCGCCATTTTCTTTGCAATTTCTTTTGTTGACTGTTTGTCAATTGCTTTTCCATCAAGATAAACAGTCCCTTGTTTTGACTTTAAAATACGAGAAGCTGTTTTTAACAATGTAGATTTCCCACATCCATTAGGTCCAATAATCGTTGTTATCTTTCCTTCGGGAATCGCCACTGATAATCCATCTATTATTAATCCTTCATTGTAGCCAACGGATATCGAATCAACTGCTAAAGTTACCATCTAAAAAGACTCCTTTTACTTTGTCCTCATAAGTAAATAAATAAAATAGGGTGCACCAATAATAGAAATAACAAGACCGACTGGTATTTCTGAAGTTGTTAGTACACTTCTTGAAATTAAATCTGCAAATAGTAATAAAAAAGTACCAATTAATGCTGCTGTAGGTAACATAATTTGATGTTTTCCTCCAACAAGGCGCCTTGCGAGGTGAGGTGCCATTAATCCAATAAATCCAATGCCACCAGCAACAGCTACCGATGCGCCAGCCAAACAAACAGCGATAAATAATAGTTTACGTCTTTCCTTCTCTACATTTACACCAAGGCCAACCGCTGCTGCATCTCCTAAATTCATTACATTCAATATATGTGCCTTGCAAAATGCAATTGGTAGAAATATGAGCATCCATGGAAGTGCACTTAATACAAACTTCCAATCTGTTCCCCATAAACTTCCTGCTAACCAAATGGTTGCAAAACGAAAATCATTTGAAGTCATTTTCATGGAGAAGATTAAACTAACAGCACTAAATCCTGCTGCGACTGCAATACCTACAAGGATTAAACGAGTGGATGAAACACCGTTCTTCCAAGCTAGTGTATAAATAATAACCGCTGCTAATAAAGCACCGACTAACGCAAATAACGGAAGAATGAATACTGAAATTAGCGTACCGGTTTCAACTTTCCCGAAGAAAAAATAGACGAAAACAACAACTGTTAATCCAGCACCAGCATTTATACCAATAATTCCAGGGTCAGCAAGTGGATTTCTCGATAAGCCTTGCATGATAGCCCCTGAAATCGCTAGCGCTGAGCCAACTAAAATCGCGATAACCATTCGAGGCATACGAAACTCGAATAAAATGATAGATTGATCTTCGGCCCCTAACCCAATTAACGATTTTAATACATCTATTGGTGGTATTTTAAACGTTCCTGTATTTAAGCTAATTAAGAATACTGACACAATTAGGCAAGCTAAAATGGCTAAAACTGAAATATTCTTTTTGGTTAGAATACTTTGTCTCATATTTTCCCTCTCCCTTCATTACGAGCTAAGTAAAGGAAGAATGGAACACCAATTAAAGCTGTAATTGCACCAATTGGCGTTTCAAATGGAGGATTGATAACACGAGATAACATATCTGCGCATTCTATTAACAAACCACCTAATACTGCTGAACATGGAATGACCCATCTATAATCAGATCCAACAAGAAAACGCGTCATATGTGGGATAACAAGTCCAACAAATCCAACAGAACCTGCCATAGATACTGCTGACCCCGTTAAAACAAGCACAAGTACAGTTCCAATAAATTTAATTAAGGTTGTATTTTGTCCAAGCCCAATCGCAATTTCCTCGCCGAAACTTAAAATGGTGATGTATCTCGACATTATAATTGTTATAACAAGACAAACAAGCCCTATCGGTAGCAACATATCAATACTTACCCATTTGACACCTGAAACGCCTCCTGCATTCCACATGCTGACCTCCTGGGCAAGATTAAAATAAAGTGCAATACTAGAAGATATAGCCCCAAGCAGTGCACTGATCGCTGCACCAGCTAACGCTAACTTTACAGGTGTGAGCCCTCCTGGTGAGGATGCACCTACACCATATACAATACTTGCGCCAAATGCGGCACCAATGAATGAAGCAAGAACAAACATTATGTATGGGGAATTAGGGAAAAAGGCATACGTAATTGCAATGCCAAATACCGCACCATCTGTAATCCCCATTAAAGAAGGTGAGGCAAGAGGGTTTCGTGTCATACCTTGCATAATTGCTCCGGATACTGCTAGAAACGTACCAGCGACTACGCCTCCAATTGCTCTTGGGATACGAAGCTCCCAAATGACATTATGATGTGTAAGTGAATCATCGAATTGAAAAACAGCTTGCCAAACAGTTTTTAAGCTAATATCTGCAGCCCCAAATGAAATGGACATGCCCATACTTAAAGCTAATAAAATCGTACCTACTATTAAAATAATAGAAGCAATAAGCGGTCTGCTCTTAATCTTTTTCAAATTCGTCTCTTGTTGTTCTATGCTCCTCGCGCTTGCTTCCATCCGTTACCATCCTAACTAACAACATATATTCGTGAAATGAGATTCATTCTCAATTATCGATAAAAAAATAATGGTTGCTCTTAATTGATAATGATTCTCATAATCACTTGTCCTATTCTACATAGCACCCTAAAAGATTGTCAAACATTATTTTTGAAAATATATTATTTTTGTTTATTTTTTCATATTTGAATTTGCTATAAGGGCTTCCATTAAGCGAATCTCAGGGGGGCGTGTAGATAGTTAAATTATTTAAATAATAATAAATTCGAATAGAAAAAGTGACCGTTGAATTATCAACTTTTTATTTTCTTACTATAATAACTATGCGAAGCTGCCTTTAAAGGTTTGTATACTTTTTTAGCTTTATAGTTAATCAGATAGAAGGAAATCATCCAATAAACCTAGTGTTTTATAGGTTATTGCTATTAGAGTAATCAAATTTTCAAGTATTGCAAAATCCCTTTGATATAAAGATATTGATGAATAATTTATAAAAATGCAATGAATTGTTATGTCAAATAATAGGGTATAGTATATTTAGAGTTTAGCTTTAAAATTGAATTATTTGTTAATTTCTCTCTCATTTTACCATTACCGTGCAAAATAATGGTATGCTATATCACGATAATAGTTTATGGAGGCGGTATTATGTATTACAGTAATGGTAATTATGAGGCTTTTGCACGTCCTAAAAAACCAGAGGGTGTTGATGAGAAATCAGCGTATCTTGTTGGTTCGGGGCTAGCTTCACTTTCAGCCGCATGTTTTTTAATTCGTGATGGTCAAATGAAGGGAGAGAATATTCATATTCTCGAAGAACTAGATATCTCAGGTGGTAGCCTTGATGGTATTTTAAATCCGACAAGAGGCTTTATTATTCGCGGTGGTCGAGAAATGGAAGATCATTTTGAATGCCTATGGGATCTATTCCGTTCAATCCCATCATTAGAAATAGAAAACGCTTCTGTTTTAGATGAATTTTATTGGTTAAATAAAGAGGATCCTAACTATTCAAAATGTAGATTGATTGAAAATAGAGGACAAAGACTTGAGGATGATGGCAAGTTTACATTATCTGATAAAGCATCTGAAGAAATGATTAAATTATTCTTTACGCCTGAAGAAAAATTAGAGGATGTAAAAATTACAGATGTTTTCTCTGAAGAGTTCTTTGAATCGAATTTCTGGCTATATTGGTCTACGATGTTTGCTTTTGAAAAATGGCATTCTGCAATGGAAATGCGTCGTTATATTATGCGTTTCATTCATCATGTCGGGGGTCTACCAGATTTATCTGCTTTGAAATTTACAAAATATAATCAGTACGAATCTTTAGTACTTCCTATGATTAAATATTTGGAAGGTCATAATGTTGATTTCCAATTCAATACAGTTGTAGAGAATGTTTTAGTTGATAAAGTTGGCGATAAAAAAGTAGCCCATACTTTAGTGTTAAAACAAAATGGTGTGAAAAAGAATATTGAGCTAACAGAAAATGAATTAGTGTTTGTAACAAATGGTAGTATTACGGAAAGTACGACTTATGGTGACAATAATACACCAGCCCCTATAAGTACTGATTTAGGCGGAAGTTGGTCACTTTGGAAAAACATTGCTTCCCAAGATTCTGATTTTGGTAAACCGGAAAAATTCTGCGAAAACCTTCCAGAAGAAAGCTGGTTTGTTTCAGCAACACTAACTACTTTAGATGATCGAGTTGCTCCGTATATTGAAAAAATTAGTAAAAGAGATCCGTATGCAGGTAAAGTAGTGACGGGTGGTATTGTAACGGCTACTGACTCTAATTGGATGCTAAGCTATACGTTGAACCGACAACCGCATTTTAAAGATCAACCAAAAGACCAATTAGTAGTTTGGATTTATGGTTTGCTATCTAATAAACCAGGTGATTTTATTAAAAAGAGTATCACGGAATGTTCAGGAATTGAGATCGCACAAGAATGGTTATACCATATGGGTGTGCCTGTAGACGAAATACCGGATATAGCACAAAATTCTTGTAATACAATTCCATGTTACATGCCTTATATAACATCTTACTTCATGCCTAGAGCAATGGGAGATCGTCCTTTAGTTGTCCCTAATGGATCTGCTAACTTAGCCTTCATTGGAAACTTTAGTGAAACAGAAAGAGACACTGTATTTACAACTGAGTATTCAGTGAGAACGGCGATGGAAGCAGTTTATCAATTATTAGATATTGACCGAGGCGTTCCAGAAGTATTTGCATCTACTTTTGACATTCGTACTTTATTATCTTCAACTGCTCGTTTACTTGATGGTAAAAAATTAACAGATGTTGATGCTCCATTTATGTTAAAACAAATAGGTAAGTTTGGTATTCATAAAACGAAAGACACAATCATCTATGATTTACTGAAAGAAAGTAAATTGATATAAAGATATGTGCTAAAAAAGCTGATTCAATGGAATCAGCTTTTTTAAATTAAATAGTGAATTTTTTCATTTCGTCTCTTAAAGCATCAGCAATGGCATTTAGGTCTTTAGCTTTTTCAGAGACAGTCTCAATGCTTTTAAGTTGTTCATTTGCGGAAGCGGAAACTTGTTCTGTTCCAGCAGAGGTTTCTACTGCAGAAGCAGATATGTTTTGTATGGCACTAATGATTTGCTCCTTGCGTTCATCCATTTCATGAGATAAATGTTTTACCTCTTGAGCCACTTCACTCGTTTGATCTAGAGCTACCTTTATTGTATGGAAAATTTCGCTAGTATCCTTTGTAGCTTTTGCATTTTGTTCGACAATACTAAGGCTTGTACTAATTTCCTGCACAGCACTTTTAGAAATATCCTGAATGGCAGAGATTTTATTTTTAATATCCTCAGTAGCATTAGATGTCTGTTCCGATAATTTTCGAATTTCATCAGCGACAACCGCGAAACCTTTACCGGCTTCACCAACGCGAGCGGATTCAATGGATGCATTCAGAGCTAATAAATTAGTTTGAGTTGCGATATCTGTAATTGTATTAACGATACTTGATATATCAGATGAAGTTTTATCTACTTCTTGAACGATGTTACTTACCTGTTGTGAAGATTCGCGATTTTTCTCTGACCAAACAGAGAGTTGGTTGACAGTTCCTACACCTTGATTACTTAAATGACCTATATCTTCTGTCATAGAGGCGATCTTCTCTGTATGCTCAATAACACGATCAATATTTCCAGATAGTTGATTTAATTGTTCTGCACTTTGTTCTGTATCATGTGCCTGCTCTTCTGTAGCTTTTGCCATTTCATTAATGGCTGAGCTAATTTCGTCAGTCGTACGTACCGTATCTTCTGCGATTTGAATAAGAATGTTAGAGGAATCTGATAACTCGGAACTAGTGTTATGTATGTTGACGGTAACATTCTTTAATGCAGAGCGCATGCTAGAGATGCCTTTTGCCATAAGACCAATTTCATCTTGATGATTTAATAGCTTATCTAACTCAGGATTTTCAGTAAAATCTAAGCTTGCAGTTTGATGAATAACCTTTTCGAGATTCTTAATGGCAGCAACAATGCGACCAATAATCCACCACATTAAAGCACCTATAATGATAAAACTCACGATGCCTGTAATAATCTGATAGCCTAGTACAGAGTTTGTAATAGATTGAATGCCGCTTTCAGGCACCCCAATGTCAATTACGCCATAAAGTTCACCATCTTTATAGATAGGCTCCATGATGTCGTATGTCCAAATATCTTGAACTTCAGCATACCATCTCGTAAATTGCTTTTTTCCGTGTTTAGCACCATCGATTGTGTATGCATCCTCATATGTTTTTCCTAATTTCCCTTTATCACTATGCGCCACAGCTTTTACATTGGTATCAATGACAATAGCATAAGTCACATTCTCTTGTTGTGCTTTTGACTCCACAAAATCTTGTAAAGATGGGATGGGGTCGTTCTCAGAATTTAATATAGTTTCAGCTTGCTTGGCGATTTCAAAGACCTGTTCATTAGCTTTTTCAATTAAAACTTCTTTACTATTTTTGCCAACAATCCATACACCTAATACGGAATTAACTACGGATGACAATAACAGCAAACTTAATGTAAAAAACAATAATCGTCGCTTAATACTTTTGTTCTTCAAATAGTTTCCCCCTTTGAGTTTTGTCGGAACTTTATACCTAAAAAAACTCAAATTTTAAGTATAGTATTATGTAATGGAGCAGGAATGTCAATAATATATTGCGAGACTTGTTACTTAGTTTGTGACAAAACAGGGGCTAATAGTCCTTCGATTTTTCGACAACTTTATAAAAGCTTGAACAGATCGGAAATACCTATTTCCGGAGAGTAAACAGTGTTAATTGTTTTAATTTAATAGCAGGCGGCAACCGACCTTTATTTCGTCGGTTTTTTAGTGTAATAAATAATAAATCGATGCAACTAACTATCAATCATAATGCTCTAACGGTATGTAAAGAGAAAAAGAGGTGATTATATGCAATCCGAGATTCTTGTAAAAAAAGCAAAGAAGGGAAATGGAGAAGCGTTTATACAATTAATCCGTCAATACGAAATGACGCTTTACCGGACAGCAAAACGACTTGGTTTGAAAGATGAGGACATTGCAGATCTTTTACAGGACACAATACTGACTGCGTTTGAAAAAATAGATTCTTTAAAAGAAGCAAAATATTTTCATACATGGCTTTGTCGCATTCTTTTAAATAACTGCTATCGCTTTATGAAGCAGGGTCAGCGTACTGTAACACTAAATGTGACGACATTGCATGAACTACGACACCAAGATCAAATTTCACTTGAACTTGATGAGGCATTAGAAAGTCTAGATGAAAGCTATCGCATTACCGCGAGCATCAGAACATAAAAAGCAATCGGGATCCGGGCTACAATTGATCTATAGGATGTTGGATACGGAGTTTGTAAAAAAGAATATATAAGTTTTAGGTAATTTCAAATGGATTTCCAATAAAAAGTGCGACAAAAATCTGTTTAATGAGTTTTGTCGCACTTTTATATATAGTTCTACTTTTCTCTATTTCCGAAAATTCCTGTAAATAGAATTCCTAATATGTGATAATAACCGTAAATTAAGGTAATGGGAGAGGAATAAAATGGAGAAAAACATTTTATGTTTAAAACTAAAAAGATTTCGAGAAGAAAAAGGAATCACCCAACAAGAACTAGCTGAGATTTTGGAAGTAAGTGATAAGTCTATATCCAAATGGGAACTTGGGAATGGTTATCCAAGTAAGAGAAATATGCTGAGAATATCGGAGATTCTTGATATCAGCGTGGAAACATTGCTATTAGAGGAAAAGAATGATGATAAAGAAAAAATAAAGTTAAGTATTAATTATAGCTTAATTAGTTATATCATTATTTTTGCTGTAACCTTAATAATAAAAGGTCTGACAGATGCAGAACAGTATCAAAACATTTTATCTAAAGATATTGTTGAGATTTTAAAACTACTTGCAAGTGCATTTGTCCAAAATATAGGAATTGCTTTACCGCCCGCAATTATTATTGGTTTCGTTTTTTATTTTTATATTTTTCCTAAACAATCAAGAGAGTAGATATCGGTCTACTTTCTTTTTTATAAAGAGGCTATAAAACTGATAATATAGAGTTATGACGCATGAGAAGGTGAGAAAATGCTCGGGAAATTTTTGAGAAGTAAAAAGAAAAATAAGGAATGGCGAGGGGGAAATTCAAATGGACGGCCAAAAGTGGCCATAAACGAATTGGAGTTGCTGCAGTTAAAGGATGCTGGAAAAAGTAATCGAGAAATTGCACAAATATTTCGCGTTTCAGAAGCTACTATTCGGAGACGATTAAAAGATTTAGGTGGTTGATTCTTCTTTTTATTTGAATTGTTATACATTTCTTCATTTCAAGATTCCAATAGATTAAAAACAAACTCTTATGTATGATAGCGTAAAGAGTTTGTTTTTTGCTTTTTTCTTACAAATTTGGATTTGGAGCATAAAGGACGAGGGGGATGAATTAGCTTGGAAATTTCAATTATTTGCTTACAAGAACGCGATGCAGAAGAATTGTTTGAGTTTGAAAAGAATAATAGACTATTTTTTGAACAAATGGTACCTGGTCGTGGAGAAGACTATTATAATTTTGAGACATTTAAAATAAGACATAGGGAGCTTTTAACAGAACAACAAGAAAATAAATCGAAATTTTACTTAATAAGAGATAACCCAGGCAGTATTGTTGGAAGAATTAATTTAGTAGATATGGATACAACGAATGAGATAGCAGAAGTCGGTTATAGAGTGGGACAAGAATATGGAGGCAAAGGAATAGCGGCTAGAGCCTTAAAACTACTATTAGAAACAGAAATCCGTGTCAAAAAGATTAAAGCAAAAACAACAACAAATAATATTGCATCTCAAAGGGTTCTTGAAAAGAATGGTTTTAAACAACTGTCTATAAGTGATAATAAGTTCGAAATGAATGGCAAAAAGCTGCAATTTATCGATTATATATTGGAACGCTAAATCCTTCAGAGGGGTAGTTAAAAAGATAGTGTTTAAACGAATCATGATACTTTTTTCAATTTGATACTTTTGTGGATCATTACGACAAGTTATATTAGGCGAAGAGTCGGCAACAATGGTTTCTGTAGCGAAAGCGAAGTGGCAGCTAAAAGCGCCCAGTCGGAACGGAAATCAACACCACACATCATGATGAAGAACCATAAAAATTACTAATTGTTATAGAAAAAATAAAAGTGGGGGTTTTATACATGAAATATTTATTACAAGTTGATTTTACAATGGACGGGCCATTCGGTGAAGAAATGTCCGAGGCATTTACTGATTTAGCAAAAAGTATTAATGAAGAGTCGGGTATGATTTGGAAGGTTTGGACTGAGAATGCTGCGACTAAAGAAGCTGGTGGGATATATTTATTTGCAACCAAAACAGCAGCAGAGAAATATTTAACTATGCATTCAGAACGATTAATAAGTTTTGGCATTACCGATATTCGTGGGAAGGTCTTTGAGGTGAATGAAGTATTATCAACAATTAATAATGCGCCAATTAAATAGTTAGCTAAAGCTAATTGGGAGCCATAATTCGCAGTATTATCAACTAAATAATTAAAAACAGCAAACATGAGCTTGTGATTTAACAATCTCATGTTTGCGTTTTTTTTTCGATCATAATTTATTACTTGCAAAATATGTTTATTGTGTATATATTGTATATAGAGTATATATACATTATGTAGAAATTTGCCTTAATGAGCTCAAGGAAATGCTTACATTATTGCATACGGAGGGTGAAGAATGGAAAATGTCATTGAATTACAGCATGTTCATAAATCTTTTAAGGGATTTCAGATAAAAGATTTCTCTATTAACGTTAAAAAGGGCTTTGTAACTGGATTTATCGGGGGAAATGGTGCAGGAAAGTCAACAACAATCAAATTGATTATGAACTTGCTAAAGCAAGATAGTGGTACTGTTTCAGTGTTTGGGATGGATTATAAGAAGCATGAAAAAGACATAAAGGAACGTATTGGTTTTGTCTATGATGAAAATGTCTTTTATGAAAATGTAACGTTAAAAGATATGAGAAGGATTATTAAACCAGCCTATAAAAACTGGGATGATGCTGCCTTTCAACGTTATGTTGATCAGTTTGAACTACCATTGAACAAATATATGAAGACCTTTTCAAAGGGAATGAAGATGAAAGCTTCGTTAGCTATAGCGCTAGCTCATCATGCAGAATTAATTATCATGGATGAACCAACTGCCGGGCTCGATCCGATATTTCGTAGGGAGCTACTAAATATTCTACATGAGTTAATGCAAGATGAAGATAAAACGATTTTCTTCTCGACACATATAACAACAGATTTAGACCGAATTGCGGATTATATTACCTTTGTTCATAACGGTGAACATATATTCACGAAGGAGTTTTATAAGATTGAAGAGGAATATGCTATTGTCAAAGGGACATTGAATTTATTGGATCAAGAAACGGAACGAGAGTTTGTGGCAATTCGAAAATCGAACATAGGCTTTGAGGCATTAACAGCGGATAAAAATCGTGTGGCAAACATATTTGGGGATTCTGTTATTGTGGAAAAACCAACGCTTGAAGATATTATGTACTATACGAAAAAAGGATGGTGATTGCATGGCTAACCTTATATTTAAAGATATTTTAATACAAAAGAAAATGATTGTATTATACATTGCTACTATTATTCTTTATTTATTAATAAATGTGTCCCTAGTGAAAATAGGATTCTTATATAGTTTAGCGATTATTACCATGTCCTTTTCTTACGATGAAAAAGATAATGCTAATATTTTACTTAATTCGCTACCATATACGAGAAAGCAAATTGTTAGTTCGAGATATATAGGTTCTTTGATATATACATCACTAATTATACTCATTACGTATTTAGGTAATTTCCTCTTAAACGGAAAAGAGACATTGTTTTTATTGAAAGATATAGTGATAATTATCGGTCTTGTTATGGTCGCTATATCATTCATACTGCCAATTTGTTATAAATTTAAAACGCAAGCCTTAATGATTGCTTCAGGTACTTTATTTGGTATATATTTGGTAACCATTAAATATTTATTCCCTAGTTTTAATGATACATTAAGTGAACTGATACAAAAATTTCTGACTTTACAAGAAACACAAATGTATTTTGTAGCTATCTTTACAATCATTATTTTATATGTTGGATCGTGGCTACTATCTATTCGAATATATGCGAAAAAAGTCTTTTAAAACAGCTTGAGCCCGTTGATGTAGGCTCAAGCTGTTTAAGTACGCTTAAACATAATGTTTATCGCCGACCATGGCTTCCGATGCCGATATAACAAATGACAGTATGTTAACATATTTAATAAATCTCAGATAATTTTCGTGAGGCAGAAAATTATACTCTAAACTATAGACAATGTAATCTTTATGGGAAAGACATTAAATGGCTTTATATTTCCCTGAATGTCCAAACATAAGTACAACTGACGAGTCATTAGCATGCTGAAATAAAAAATTGCTCATGCTAACTAGAATAACCAACGTCTTCTGTGCTGACACATAAAAATAAAGAAGAGGTATTTGCATGCAAATTATTATTTCAAACAGCTCAAAAGAACCGATTTATGAGCAAATTTATAGTCAAATCAAAAAGCTAATTTTATCAGGTGAATTACAAGAGGGGCAGTCATTGCCGTCTATGCGACAGCTTGCAAAGGATTTAGAAATTAGCGTTATTACGACAAAACGTGCTTATGAAGAGCTAGAGAAAAACGGATTTATTTATTCTATTGTGGGGAAAGGTTCGTTCATTTCAGAGCAAAATACGGAAATGATAAGAGAAAGAAAAGTAAAGGTAATCGAAGAAAATCTATTGATTGCCATCCAAAATGCTAAAGAAATGAATATTGGCTTAGCAGAGCTTAAAGAAATGCTCACACTATTGTATTCAGAGGATGAGTGATGGAGACAGCTGTTAAATTCGTGTGGTGAATATATTTAAGCCTAAGTTTAAAGATAGTATGTAATATAAGAAAAAGGATGGTAATTGGATGATTAACCTTATACTTAAGGATGTTTTAATACAAAAGAAATTAATTTTATTTTACATTGCTACTATAATACTCTACTTATGGGCAGGTGTACCCTCCCTACTATTTTTGGGATTTCTTTATAGTGTAATATTTATACTAAATGCTTTCGCTTACGATGAAAAAGACAATGCTAATATTTTGCTTAATTCTCTACCATATACGAGAAAGGAAATTGTCAGTTCAAAATATATAGGTTCACTGATATTTACAACAATATTTATTTTCATAATTTATGTGGGGGATTTCCTCATAAATGGAAAAGGAGATCTTTTCATATGGAAAGAGATGTTGCTTATTATTGGTCTAGTGATGGTCGTTATATCACTCATGTTTCCATTCTCCTATAAATTTAAAACGCAATATTTATTGATTGCTTTAAGTGTTTTATTTGGTATTTATATGTTATCCATTAGTTTACTAGTTCCTATAAATGATATATTAAGAGAATTAGCACGAAAATTCTTGACTTTACAAGAAACGCAAATGTATGTTGTAGCTAGCATGACGGTTATTATTTTATTTATTGGGTCATGGCTACTATCTATTCGTATATATGAGAGAAAAGCTTTTTAAAATAAAACGGCTTGAGCTTAGGCTCAAGCCGTTTTCGCACGCTTAAAGGCAAACTTCCATAGAACGAAATTCGTGATGACAAGCACGATTAAGTAAATGATTGCCCCATAAGCAGTATGAGAAGTCAAGAAGTAATGCAGTCCGGCCAAAGCACCTAATGGGATAAGCAATATAAGCGTTTTCCAACTCTGGCCATCGCCAACTTCATTATAGGGCTTTGTGAAAGGAATGTTGCTTCCCATGCCGATGTAACAAATGACGGTGTACATGCAGCTTGTTACTAAAACAATCAGTAAATCTAAGATAATTCTCGTACCAAAAATGAAGCAGAAAATAATGCTTAGAAAAATATACAATGGAATGTACAACTTTATCAAAAATGCTTTTAAGCTTCCTTTTTTCAAGTTTGTGTAGTCTTTGATTGGAAAGACTTTATAGATCCAAGCTGCTTTATATTTTCCTGAATGTCCAAGCATGAGTACAGCTGAAGGAATAATTAGCATGCTGAAATAAATATTTAAATAGCCCATGCTAACGGCATAATCAACACTTTCGTACCTTGAAAAAGAAAACATAAAAATAAACGGAATGACAAAAGAAAACCCTAAAGATGGATATACTTTCAGTTTAAATTCTCGCTCCTGTTTCATCATAAGGGAAGCAAAGCGGTAGAAAGCTCTTTCTTCATTCGTTCTACAAATGATTGTTAACAAAAGGGTCTTAAGTAGATTGTTCTTTTCTTTTTTCGATTTGCTTGTGTTTAATAGTTTTTGCAGATTTCGTTCAAAGGTTGGAATCAGCTTTACATAAAGCCATATCGAGATCATTGGCATGACGACAGCAAACATACTGAACACCACTGTAAATAAAGAGCTGTCACTGTTTAGTAGTAGTTCATAAGGAGCGGCAAACCACATTGGGATTAGAAAAATACTCCACCAATGAAATGTTAGCGCCATATCATAATCAACGAATTCAAAGGATCTAATAAGAACTTGATAGCCAATCATCAACATTAATGATAAGCCGATTTGTACATAATTGATGATGTCTTTCAGCTTTTCTCCATCAAAGAATCTTAAAATAGCAATATATAAAATAGCAGTTAATACAACAATAAAAATATTCATTAAAACGAGTAAGAGCACAGTTAAAATAAAGAATACAATTCCTTGATTATATAGGCCCACCATAAGAGGAATGGCAGTGAATGCAATAGTTAAATACGTCAGGTAAATGAAAATATGCATGAACTTGGCCGCATTAATCGTTTTAGCAGAGATAGGCTTGGTTGATAGGATACTTCTGTCCCGTACATCCAAAAGTACCGAAGAAAAATCAGCAATCAATGTTGTCATGATGATAAAAATAATCATTGCATAAGCAATACTCATTTGGAAAAGATAGTTTTGACCAAATCCCATAAAAGGAACTAGCATAAGTCCCATTAAAACATAAATCCATAAAGATTTGATGTAGCCATTCTTTTGCTCTTTTTTATTAGATGCTTGGTTAAATATTGTCGGTACTTTACGTTCATCCATTGTGAGTTTAATATGGAGGATTCTTCTCATCATTTTGTAATCAATGCCCATTTTCACAAAAACAAATTGTATCTTATCAAGCACGTGTAAAGTTTTGAAATCTTTCATGATCATACCTCTTGCACTATAGAAACAAATTTCTCACCAATTTCCTGATGATCATGGAAGCCCGTCAATTGGTTGAAAATCTTTTCCAGAGTTCCTTCGGTATTGTCTGCCTGTAGTTGGGCAAATGTCCCATCGGCAGCGATTTTCCCATCATTCAGCAGGATGATGCGACTACTGATTTTTTCGACAACATCCATAATATGAGAGGAATAAAATATTGTTTTTCCTTGGGCAGCCAATTGAATCAAAATTTCTTTAAAGATCATCACACTATTCGCATCTAAGCCATTGATCGGTTCATCTAAAAATAACAAATCGGGATTATGTATAAGGCTAGCGATAATTAATAGCTTTTGCCGCATCCCTTTTGAATAAGAAGATATCCTTGAATGATACGCTTCACCAACACCAAACAATGCCATTAAGGATTTTGATTTATCCGCAGCGACTTCAAATTCAAGGCCATAAAGCTGGCCGATGAAGGTCAAATACTCATAACCAGTTAAATTATCGTACACATCTGCAATTTCTGGTACATAGCCAATTCGTTGTCTATATTCAATGCTGTCTTTTCCGATATTCTCTCCGAAAAGCTTAATTTCTCCACCGTAATCACCTTCGATCCCCAAAATGATTTTGACAGTGGTACTTTTACCTGCACCGTTCGGGCCAATATAACCAATTATTTCTCCTCGCGAGACGTGCAAATCGATCCCTTTTAATATTTCCTTACTACCATAACTCTTTGTCAAATTCGTAATCGTCAAGATTTCTTCCATGTTGCAACTCCTTTCTGTAATCCTACATTAACGGGCGTTGAGCCACGATGGAGGGTGAAGAAAACCTCCTCCAATATTAAAGCTTCACTTTAACGTATGTTTAGTGTAATTGATTTAGAGAAAATATCCATTAATATTATGTAACCTATAATAAATGGTGTAATATTCCTGTACCTATATTATATAATTTATAATTTACGGATTACCATTATAAGGTGGGGATTTTAGTTTATTGCGAGGGAATAATATCTTTTTTTACAGAGAGGGTTGAGCTTTTATAAATGTATTGAATTTTCTGTATTCTTGGATGAGTCAACTTTTCTAGAAGAGATTATGACTAAAATTTGGGGTATTGACATATTTATGGTTAGAATTATATATTTATCTCATCGTAATTTTTGGAATATTCGCTATACTATTTTGATCTAACTTGTACCTACAACGTGTTGTCATGTAGTTGTGTTGTTGTGGATGATTGGTAAAATCAGTATCAAATGTAAACGTTTACTTAATGAAATAAATGCAGAATTTTTAGAGGGGGAAAATTAATGAATAAAGTACGGATTGGCGTAATCGGAGCGGGATTAAGAGGAGGTTTAGCTCAATACTGGCATAAGCCTGATGGGGAATCAGAAATTGTTGCTTTAGCTGATATTTCTCAAGAACGTTTAGATAAATTTCAAGAAAAATTTGAAACACCTTTATTTTTAACGAAGGATTATAAGGAATTATTAACAAGAGACGATATTGATGCTATTGCCGTCTTATCACCGGATTATTTACATGAAGAGCATATTATTACTTGTTTAGAAGCAGGAAAGCACGTATATGCTGAAAAACCTTTAGCGATTACAGTGGAGGGCTGCGATCGAATTTTAGATATATGGAAAAAATCAGGGAAGCATCTAATGGTCGGTTTTAATATGCGCTATATGAGTATGTATCAAACGATGAAAGGCTTAATCGATTCGGGCGCTATTGGAGAATTAAAAGCCATATGGGTCCGCCACTTTGTTGGCTTTGGCGGTTACTTCTATTATCATGATTGGCACGGTAATTCCAAAAATACAACATCCCTGTTGCTGCAAAAAGGCTCACATGATTTAGATGTGATTCATTGGATTTCTGGAAAACATGCGACGAAAGTATCTGCATTTGGTAGCTTAGATTATTACGGTGGAGATAAACCAAATACGTTAACATGTCCAACATGTGACCAGAAAAAAACATGTCCAGAATATGTCCCACATACATTCACGGAATGCGCGTTCAGAGAAGAAATTGATGTTGAGGATAATAACATGCTCATTATGGAATTAGAGGGTGGTATAAAAGCTTCCTATTTACAATGTCACTTCACTCCAGATTATTCACGAAATTATACATTTATCGGTACGAAAGGGCGGATCGAAAATGATGATGTGAACAATAAAATTTATTTGAAGACACGTAAATCTAATTCCTGGGAAGAGCTTAGTGATGTTGTTTATGAAATGAAACCCGAGGAAGGAAGCCATGGGGGAGCAGATCCTAAAATTGCGCAAGATTTCGTAGAGTTAATACTTTACAATAAAGAGCCTTTAACAACTCCATTTGCTGGTCGTATGAGCGTAGCAGTTGGCTGTGCAGCAACGGAATCGCTCCGTAATGGGGGAAGAGTTGTTGAAATTTCACAGGAATCTACTATTCTACAGCATTGATAAATAGGGGGTGTATGTATGACGCTTTTGGATGAAACAACTGTTGAAGAAAAGCCATTTAAAACAAAGCGTTTGTTCAAAAAGCAATCAAAAGTAAAGAGGAATCACTGGATAGAGTGGAAGAAGTCTATCAGAAAAAATTGGGAGCTTTATTTATTATTAGTCCCTGTGATCCTTTATTTTTTGATTTTCCATTATTACCCGTTGTACGGTTTGCAAATTGCCTTTAAGGATTTTATCGCTACAAAGGGGATTACCGGTAGTCCATGGGTTGGTTTTAAGCATTTTGAACGCTTCTTTGATAGTTATTATTTTGGGAGATTAATTAAAAATACAATTGGTATTGGTGTATTTACGCTACTAGTATCTTTCCCTGTACCGATTATTATTGCGTTACTGTTAAATGAAGTGAAAAGTCTTCGCTTTAAAAAGTTTGTACAGACCATTATTTATGCACCGCATTTTTTATCAACAGTAGTCGTTGTCGGTATGTTATTACTTTTCTTAAAATCAGACGGGATGATTAACCAAGTTATCATGTTGTTTGGTGGTACGCCGATTGATTTCATTTCAGAGCCAGCATGGTTTAAGTCCATCTATGTACTATCAGATGTATGGCAAACAATGGGTTGGAGTTCCATTATTTATATTGCAGCTTTATCAGCGGTAGATCCAGCGCAGCATGAAGCAGCAATGATGGATGGGGCTTCAAAATTCCAGAGAATTATTCATATTAACATCCCAGCGATTATGCCAACAATTGTTATCTTATTTATCTTGAACGTAGGATCAGTTATGGCGATTGGATTTGAGAAAGTATTTTTATTGCAAAATGATTTAAATATGTCGACTTCGGACGTCATTTCAACCTTTGTTTATCGAAGTGGGATTTTAGAAGCGCAGTATAGCTTTTCAGCGGCTGTAGGTTTATTCAACTCTATCATTAACTTTATCCTGCTCATTATGGTAAACCAAATAGCGAAAAAAGTAAGTGATACAAGCCTATGGTAAGGGAGTGATGAAATTGAAAGAATCGAAAGGCGATCGAGCGTTTACAATCTTTAATTATATTTTTTTAGCAATTGTTGCGATTATCGTTCTTTACCCATTGCTTTTTGTATTAAGTGCTTCATTAAGTAATCCGCAGTATGTTATCTCGGGTGATATGTGGTTATGGCCGAAGGAATTTACTGTTGAAGCATATAAAAAGGTATTTCAAAATCCAGATATAATTAATGGATTTATCAATACATTGAAGTACACATTTTTCGGAACGGTATTGAATATTGTGATGACAATTTGTGCTGCCTATCCACTTTCACGTAGAGATTTGAAAGGTAAAGGTTTCATTATGGCATTTATGGTATTCACGATGTTTTTCAGCGGAGGGTTAATACCAACATACCTATTAATTCGTGACTTAGGCATGATTAATACATTTTGGGTCATGATTATTCCGAATGCTGTTGCTGTATGGAACATTATTATTATGCGAACATTCTTCCAATCGATTCCTCATGAATTAGAGGAATCCGCTACGATTGATGGAGCGGGAAACTTTCGAATTTTATGGAGTATTGTCCTACCGCTATCATTCCCTGTTATGGCCGTAATGGTTTTATTCTATGCAGTAGGACATTGGAACTCGTATTTTCAAGCTTTAATTTATTTACAAGACCAAAGCAAGTTTCCACTTCAACTTATACTTAGACAAATCTTAATTCAAGGACAAGCCGATGATATGATTCAAGCAACTTCAGAAAGCTTTCTAGCTCAAAAACTTAGCGTTGAAGGGTTGAAATATGCTGTTTTAATCATTGCCAACCTCCCAATGCTAATGCTTTATCCGTTCTTACAAAGATATTTTGTAAAAGGTGTCATGATTGGTTCATTAAAAGGTTAAAGAAAAGGAGCGATTTAAATGGCGATGAAAAAGAAACGTGTATATGGTTTGATGGCAACTATGATGTTAGCAGCTAGTATTTTAGGAGCTTGTTCAGATAATAAAGAAAATAAAGCAAGTACAAGCGGCAACGCTGATAATGTGAATGCTACGGGGATGCCTATTGCTAAAGATAAAATTGAAGTAGATGGTTTTGCAGCTAAGTTTTTTGCTTCACAAGATTGGAATAGCTTAATGCTATGGAAAGAATACGAAAAAATGTCTAACATCCATATTAATTGGACAACTGTTCAAACCGAAGTATTAGCAGATAAAAAGAACTTACTTTTAGCAGCAGGGAACTATCCAGAAATCTTCTTTGCATCGGCATTCTCAAGAACTGATTTACTGAAGTATGGTCAGCAAGGCGTATTCATACCATTAAATGATTATATTGATAAATATGCGCCGAATTTCAAAAAGCTTTTAGAAGAATACCCGACTGTAAAGCAAGGGATTACGATGGCAGATGGAAATATCTATGGTTTCCCAACAATCTATGATCCAAAGTTTGAGTCACTTCGTGTAGGAGCACCATGGATCAACCAGCAATGGCTAGATAAACTAGGCTTCAAATCACCTGAAACGACAGAAGATTTATATAAAGTGCTTAAAGCATTTAAAGAAAACGATCCAAACGGTAACGGTCAACAGGACGAGCAAGGCTGGGGATCTGGTTATGGAATTAAGCAATTTATTGATTATTTAAGGGGTTCATTCGGCTTGAACAAACAAGGAACGATGAATCCGAATTTAGACTTTAAAGAAGGAACTGAAGAATTCCGCTTCGTTCCAACAACAGACGAATACAAACAATTGCTTGAATTTTTAAATAAATTGTATAGCGAAGATTTAATCAATAAAGATGTATTTACAACGGAGCCCCAAAAATTCGCTGCTGAAGCGGGTAAAGGAACTTTCGGTATGCTAAGTGAAGTAGATCCGAAAGAACTGTTCAAATTAGATGGTTATGTAGGTGCGCATGTATTAGAAGGCCCTAATGGAGATCGTCAATATACAGCTATGTCTAACGGTCTTGGTAATTTAGGAATGTTTGTTGTAACCGATAAAGCAAAAAATCCTGAAGCAATGGTACGATGGATTGACCATTTATATGGTGATGAGGGAACAAAAATGTTCTTCATGGGCTTTAAAGGTGTAACTTACGAGGAAGATGCAACTGGTAATGTAAAGTATGTAGATAACATTACCAATAACCCTGATGGTAAAAACTTAGACCAAGCAATAAGCGACTACCTAACATGGCCAGGCGGTTACTACCCTGGAATCGTTACACAAAAGTATTTCCAAGGGGCAGAAGCGAAAGAAAATTCAATTAACAATGCTCAGCAAGTAATGCCATATGCATTGAAAGATGAAGACATTATTCCAGGCTTAAACTTCACATTAGAGGAAAATGAACAGGTGTCAGCTATTTTAACAGACATTCAAACATATGTGGATGAGATGACAGCAAGCTTTATTACAGGTAAGGCAAGCTTCGACAAATGGGATGACTATAAGAAAACAATTGAGAAGATGGGCTTAGAGAAATATATGAAAGTCGCCCAAGCAGCATATGACCGTACAAAAAAATAAAGTGTAACAAAGAACACGGGCTAAAACGCTACTTCCTATGACAACGTGAACATTTACTGGCAGTTGTGCTTCAACGTACTCATTCTTTTTTATGCGGATGCCTTACTGCCAGTTAATGTGAGATAAGAATGAGACATAGTGGCGACTTTAGTCGTGCATGTATTTCTAGTGTAGGGAGGCAAAGTAAATGAAATTTGAAGGATGGAAAGGGAAATTATACTGGACAGTTGAGTTAATAACATTGTTGGCAGTGTTACAGTTAATGTGGATTGGCTTAACCTTACTTGGACTTGTTTTATTCGGGATTACTCCCGCAACTGTTGCGATGTTTACAACATTACGTAAAAGATTGCAAGGGGAGGACGATTTAAAACTACTTGTCAAAACATATTGGAAGACATATAAAATAGAGTTTATTTCATCGAATAAAATAGGCATTATCATTTTAAGTATCGGTTACTTTTTAACAATTAATTTTCAAATAATTTCATCGTTTCATGGGGTGACAGGTTTACTATTACTTACCTTATTTGTGACGATTAGTAGTCTATTTTGCATTATGGTATTGAATATTTTCCAAATATACGCTCATTATGAGCTACCACCTATCCGTTACTTTGCTGTTTCGATATTATTTAGCGTAGCATATCCACTTCAAATGATTGGCTCTATTGTAGGGATGGCCATATTATATCGCATTTTTAGTTGGATTCCAGGATTATTGCCGTTTTTCGGCGTTAGCTTAACAGCTTTATTTTTATCTTGGATGTCATCGCATATTTTCAAAAAGAAAACGGAAGCTGAAGCACAAATAAAAGCAGGACATTATCCCAATGAAGGGGTGACTTCATGAACAAAACATGGATCATTCATGCCAATATTGTGATGGAAGATGGCATTTTAACGAATGGTTTTTTACAAATGGTAGATGGGGAAATTGCAGCAATTGATGAAATGAATAATTGTCCGCCATTGACGGCGTCTGACAATACTATTAATTGTCAGCAACAAGGCTATATTATCCCTGGGATGATTGATATACATGTACATGGTGCTTTAGGGCATGACTTTATGGATGGCGCCCCTGCTCATTATGCACAAATCGCAAAATATTTAGCAAGCGAAGGTGTAACAGCCTTTTTAGCAACAACGACGACAAGTCCTATGTCAGAAATTGAAGCTGCTATCGAAGCACTTGCGTTTTATAACAAAGAACAGCCTACTGCGGTAGCTGAAATGCTAGGAATTCACCTGGAAGGTCCATTTATTAATCGCTTAAAAAAGGGAGCGCAGCCAGAGGAATCAATCTTAAAACCAAATGCTAGGCAATTTAATGATTTATATGACAAGTCAAATCAATTAATTCGCTTGGTCACATTTGCACCAGAGGAAGATGTGAATTTTGAATTACTTCGGGCATTGAAAAGTAAAGATGTGATTGCATCTATTGGTCACTCCGATGCAACTTATGATATGACTATCGGTGCCATAAGAGCTGGTATTACACATGCAACCCATCTATTTAATGGAATGAGAGGCATTCATCATCGCGATCCAGGTGTTGTAGGGGCAGTGCTATTAGAAGATGATGTCTATGTTGAACTGATTCCAGACAATATACATTTTCATAAAGATTTGCTGTTGATGGTTCGTAAAATGAAAGGTTTGAATCGCATGCTTGTCATTACTGATGGTATGCGTGCAAAGGGCATGCCAGACGGTATTTATACATTAGGTGGCGAAGAAGTAGAAGTGTTTGATAATCGCTGTATTCAACGTAAAACAGGCTCCTTAGCAGGAAGTGTTTTGACTATGAATACAGCAAGAAAAAACATAGAAGAGTGGCTGACACTTTCACTAATCGAACAAGTTCGTCTTGTTTCTCTAAATCAAGCAATTCATTTAGGAGTTTCCAATCGTAAAGGCTCTCTTGCTGTAGGGAAAGATGCAGATGTTATTTGGCTTAATGCTGAGGGGGAAATAGAGAAAACCTTTTGCTTAGGGAATCTTGCCTTTGAAAAGAATTGATATATCGATAGGCATCCTTTTGATTAGATGATATATTGATAACAAAACCTAGGAGAAGGATGAGTAGAGATGAAACCGTTAGATCAAGCTAGTGTAATCCCGCTATATCATCAATTGAAACAAAGATTATCTGCTAAGATTCAATCGGGAGAGTGGAAGCCGGAGGATAAAATTGATTCTGAAAATCAATTGATGGAGATGTTTCGCGTCAGTCGAAATACTGCAAAGAAAGCAATTGAAGAATTAGTACAAGAAGGAAAACTATACCGTATTCAAGGGAAAGGAACTTTTGTTGCAAAGCCACGGTTTGAACAATCGCTTGGTGGTTTTTATAGTTTTAGTCGTGTGCTTCAAGAAAAAGGTTTAAACCCAAGAGATGAAGTACTTGAGATTCAGGAAGTATTCCCTTCAACAAAGGTTAGACACAGTCTTGAATTAGGTGAAGATGAACGAGTCATTGAAATGAAGCGCTTACGTTTTGCAGATAATGAACCGATTGTTTTAGAATCATCATTTTTACCAAAAAGTATTATCAAGGATAGTGAAATATTACATGAGGTTAGTTCCTCTTCCTTGTATAGCTTATTAGCACAACGTTTTGACATTATCGTTGTGAGGGCAAAAGAAGCTTTCGAGCCTGTACTTATTAGTAAAGATGAGGCACATTTGTTGAAAACGGAGGCAGGAAAACCCGCTTTATTACTAGAACGTACTGCATTCGATACTTCAGGAAAGCCAGTCGAATTTTGCATTTCAATAGTAAGAGGCGATCGCTGCCGGTTTTATACAGAATTAAACTAAACTCATAGTTACGATCTATGAGTTTCATAATGTTAAAGAATAAAATGGCCAAGGTATAGTAATCTTTGTGAATGTTGGCATTTTAAATGTGGGTGATTTCTGTTTCTGGTGACTACTTGCTGAGGGTCGAGTGCTTTTTCTGCTTATGTTGGTTCTGACACTTTGCTTTCGCGCAAGCCGTGAAGAGTTCCGTTTATCGTTATAAAAATGAGTATCATGCTAAGTTTGGTTGGTGTGCAAGACTGAATGACTCCTTTGCAATCACAGAGATGATCCTGCAACAAACTTATAGAAGAGCAAAGTATCGTGTCCCGGCTTCGTAACCAACATCCTTTTGGCCCAAACTGCTAATCGACACCACTGGAAAGTGCTCAGTCAGAACGGAAATCCATCCATTTGTTTTGTCGATGAGTTTCTACTGTATAGACATCTTAAACTCATTGACATAATTGCTTTTTAATAATGCTTCATCAGTTATCAGAATTTTTATACTATAAATTATACCAACAACCCATTGAGGGAGGAACTCGACTATGCCATTAGTGACGACGAATGAAATGTTAAAAGACGCTTATAGAAATAATTATGCAATTGGTGCGTTCGGAGCGCATAATTTGGAAATTATTAAAGCAGTTATTGCAGGAGCAGAGAAGGTAGGTGCACCTGTTATTTTACAAACGACTTCAAGCACTTATAAATATGTAGAAATGCATTATATGATGGCGCTTGCTAAAACAGCTGCTGAGCAAGCAAAAGTACCAGTAGCTCTACATTTGGATCACGGTGAGTCCTATAAAGTTGTAATGGAATGTTTACGAGCAGGCTATACGTCGGTGATGATTGATGGTTCTACGTCACCCTTTGAAGAAAATATTAATCTTGTGAAAAGAGTTGTAGATGCTGCAAGTGCAATTCATGTGCCTGTCGAAGCAGAGCTTGGAACAATTGGTGGTGTAGAAGATGATGTAACAGTTGACGAGAAAATGGCCTTTTTCACTGATCCTAAACTAGCTGAACGCTTTGTGAAAGAAACAGGTATCCAATCGTTCGCGCCAGCTTTTGGCACAGCACACGGTAAGTATAAACAAGAACCACAGCTACAATTCGAACTACTGCAGGAAATTCATCGTGCTACAAATGTGCCATTAGTTATGCACGGTGCATCAGGTGTACCAGAAGAAAGCGTACGTAAATCTTTAAAATACGGTATTGCGAAAGTGAATTTTTCAACAGAGCTAAAAGATTTATTTGCCGAGCAATTAAGAGCCTTCTTTATAGAAAATCCGACAGAAAATGATCCAAGAAAGTATTTTCTTCCTGCACGAGAGGCATTAATTGAGTTAGTAGAGCAAAAGATTGTGATGCTACAAAAATGATTACGACGATAACTTTAAATGCAGCCATTGATCAAGTATATGAAATGAATTCTTTAATGCTTGGTAAGACAAATCGAGTATTGCAGAAGCTGCAGCAAGGTGGAGGAAAAGGCATTAATGTCGCCCGTGTCATTCAAACACTCGGTGGTGAAGTGGTCATTGGTGGTTTCGTTGGCGGACTAAATGGGGAAAAAATAATGGCACTATTAAAGGAAGAAAACATGCAAACAGGGTTTATTCAAATAGAGGGCGAAAGTCGAATTTGTCTAACCGTTTCAAATAAGCAAACGAAGGAAATGACCGAGCTTTTAGAAGACGGACCAACGATTTACGAGCATGAATGGCAAGAAATGCTGAAATGGATTAAAGCTCAAGCAGAGTGTTCTGAATATTTCGTGCTTTCAGGAAGTCTACCTAAGGGTATACCAATGGCTGCTTATGGAATGATTATTCGTTTATTAAAACAAAAAGGTGTTCGGGTTGCTCTTGATACGAGCGGAGAAGCTTTGAAGCAAGGCGTTGAAGCAATACCTTTTATCATTAAACCTAATGAGGATGAAATTGTTCAATTAATCGGGAAACAGGTTAAAGCGCAAGACGATTTAATTCAAGCTGGTGAAAAAATACAGGATTTAGGAATTGAGCATGTATGTTTTTCGTTGGGCGAAAAAGGGGCTTTATTTGTTAATCGTTTAGGGGTTTACCAAGTAAATGCACCGAAAATTAATGTTATAAATACAGTGGGTAGCGGTGATGCGTTTTTAGGAGGCCTTGTCTATAAGCTTTCAGAAGGTGTGGACTGTACGGAGGCATATAAATGGGCTGTTGCATGTGGCTCTGCAAATGCAGGTGAAAAAGAAATTGCGAAAGTACAAAAGGAGACTGTTCAAAGTCTCATAAAAGAGCTACAAATAATTAAAATTAAAGAGAGATAGGGGTTTTATTTATGCACACGTATAATGAGATTATGAAACAAGCGCAACAATTAGGTAAAACAAAAGAGATTGTTCAGTTGCTTACGTTCAATGAAGAGGCTGTAGACATAGCTCTTTTCACAGGATGTGGGACATCATATTATTTAGCAATTGCAGCTGCACGTTATTACCAATCGGCAACAGGAGAAGTAGCAGTAGCAGTCCCAGCATCTGAGCTGTTTTTACACACGGATACTCACATTCTATCAAATAAAAAGTATAATATTATCGGTATTTCACGCTCAGGAACAACTTCTGAAATTATTATGGCATTGGAACATTTGAACGGAGCAGAGAATATACGTACAATGGCAGTTACGTGTAATGGTGATACACCAATGGCTGAAGTAGCAGATGAAGTGATTGCCTTAAACGATATTTCAGAGAAAAGTGTTGTCATGACGCAATCATTTTCTAATATGTTATATGCTCTTCAACTATATGCGGCAAAAATTAGTCAACGTGTTGAATGGATGAACCAATTAGAAAAAATTCCTGCACTTGTTAAAATAGCATTAGGCAATGGCGAGCAGTTAAAGCAAGTGACAGAGGATTTAACGAAAAAACGTTTTATCTTTTTAGGGTCGGGTGCTTATAACGGATTAGCTAAAGAAGCGACATTAAAGCTAAAGGAAATGACACAAACAGAATGTGAAAGCTATTCGAATTTAGAATTCCGCCATGGTCCAATTTCTATTGTAGATAAAGAGACTGTCGTTATTTTATTTACACAAAAAGAAACGAAGGACTTCGATCAAGCATTAATAAAGGATATTCAAAAGCTTGGTGGTTTTGTTGGTGTAATTGGTATAGCTTCAGCAGACTTGGAAGCAGATTTAATCATTAGACTTTCAGAAGAAATAGATGACTTGAATCGCCTTGTTGAAGTAGTTCCATATTTCCAATTTTTAGCATATCAACGTGCAATATACAAAGGCTATGATCCAGATAAACCACGTAATTTAACGCAAGTCGTAAGCCTTTAAAAAATGAATCACTTCACTCAGTGAATAATAAAGAGGTAAAAGTTACTGTGAAATGAACATCCTGTTGTCCCGAATCAATAAGGACACTACTGGTAGTTAATGCGGGATAAGAAAATTGGCGGTGAAAAAATGAGTTACATTTTAGCAGCAGACATAGGTGGAACCAAATTAGCCGCGGCTTTGTTCGATATAAATCAGCAATTATTGAGCACAAAAGAAGTGGCTAGTGATAACACAAATCGAGAAACTTTATTTGCTTGTTTGATTGGTAGCTTTGCAAAGCTATGTGCAGAAAAGGAAATTACGTTTAATGAAATTTCAAAGGTATCTATTGGTGTGCCTGGTATCGTTGATATTGAACAAGGTATCGCGGTTTATCAAAATAATATACCTTGGGAGAACTTTCCGATTTGTATGCGGTTAACTGAAGTGTTTCCACATGCTCATATTAAAATGGACAACGATGTGTATATAGCAACATGGGGAGAATATCGAGCTAGAAAGTTCTCCAAAGAAACAATGGTCTATGTTACATTGAGCACCGGTATTTCTTGCTGTACGGTTGTAAATAGTGAATTTTTAAGGGGAACCGGACTAGCTGGTGAAATTGGCTTTAGTATTGTTGATAATGACGGAACTACACTAGAAGAGAGTGTTGCTGGCCCGGCAATTGAAACATTAGGGAGAGAGCTACTCGGTGATTCTGAGATAGAATTGAAGGATATGATGGAACTTTACTATAATGGGAATTCTATCGTCGATAAGATTTTGGAGCCATTAGTCCAATCGGTAGAGAAACAGTTGCAGCAAATAATATTACTGCTTGATCCACATTGTATCGTTTTAGGAGGAGGCTTTTTTAATCATCATCCTAAAATCATTGACTATATTAAAGAAGCGATTCAGCAGCGTTTTGTAGGAACACCTTTTGCAGGGAAAGAACGAATCATTGAAAGCAGCATTCATAAAGGTGAAGCGGGTCTTTACGGAGCAGCGATAAAATAATAAAAAGGCAGTAAACAAATGAGCGTTTGTTTACTGCCTTTTTCTATTTTTAAAGGATAACGTAGGTTTCCCTAGGAAGGGAAGGAGTATACTGTGCTTATGCCTGCAGATGTTTTTTGTGCGAAAGCGCGGTGTTAACGTAGCGACAGCAACAGAAGGGTCGACACGAAATCGGTCATTTCGGTATTGCCCTGAACTATTTTTATCGATGCAGGAAAGTTAGCCGTTATCGCATAGATGCGATGATTTTAGGCTAACATCCCATTTGAACGCCTTTCCGATCCCGTAATATCTAACCTTAGCGAATGCGTTGCTCTGTTTCTAAGTCAAAGAAATGAACGCGTGACATGTCAAATAGTAGATGCGCGACCTGACCTTGTGTAATTTTTGTATCGGAGTTCACCCGCGCGATATAAGGCTGACCATTTAATTGGGCATGTAACATTAGCTCAGCACCTGTTAATTCGGATACTTCAATATTCGCGTCAACAGCTGTGAAGAACGGTTCAGGATTTACAGAAGATTTTTCATAAATATGCTCTGGTCGAATGCCAAGAAACAGTTCTTTTTGTAAATAACCTCGTTCTTTTAATAATTTACTTTTTTCTGCTGGAATAGTTAGTGTAATATCAGCAATCTGAATCCCGTTTTCTTGGAATACGCCTTTAAAGAAGTTCATGGATGGTGAGCCGATAAAACCACCAACAAATTTGTTCTCTGGTGTTCCATATACTTCTTCAGGTGTCCCGATTTGTTGAACTATACCATCCTTCATTACAACGAGACGAGTGGCCATTGTCATCGCTTCTGTTTGATCGTGTGTTACATAAATAGTAGTCGTTTTTAATCGTTGGTGAAGCTTTGTTATTTCAGCGCGCATTTGTACGCGAAGCTTTGCATCTAAATTGGATAGAGGCTCATCCATTAAAAAAATATTTGCATCGCGGACGATGGCTCGACCGAGTGCCACACGTTGACGCTGGCCACCTGATAGAGCTTTCGGCTTGCGATCTAAATACTTTTCTAAATCGAGAATTGCAGCTGCATTGTGGACACGCTCTTTTATTTCCTGCTTAGAAAACTTGCGAAGCTTTAAGCCAAATGCCATATTATCGTATACAGTCATATGTGGATATAGTGCGTAGTTTTGGAAAACCATCGCAATATCTCGATCCTTAGAAGGTACATTGTTCATTTTCTTGCCATCTATTAAAAATTCTCCAGACGAAATTTCCTCTAAGCCGGCAATCATTCGTAATGTTGTCGATTTCCCACAACCTGAAGGCCCGACAAGTGCAATAAACTCTCGATCTTGAATTGTTAAATTAAAGTCAGATACAGCTGTTACACCGCCATCATATGTTTTAATAATATTTTTAAGTATGATTTTTTCCATGTTTATAAGCCCCTTTGTTTGTTTTTTTTAGTGTATAAAAGTATAGGGGAAAACTAAATATTTAAAATGCATAATTTTCAGTTATTATTTTTGTGCATTTTGTAATTTTGATCGAAGAAAGCTAGCAATATAGACGAGTATAGCACCGTCTAGATTTTTTGTAGAAATATTTGTTGTTTCTTGAAATTTTGCTAAACGGTAATTAAGCGTATTACGATGAATATGTAGTTTCTTTGATGTCAAAGAAATATTTAACCCACATTCGTAAAATGTCCTGACTGTATCAAGTAACTCCATATCAGACTGCAAAGGTATTAAAATTTGTTCTTCTATAAATTGCAATATGGAAGCAGGCATTTGTTGCGTTAATAAAATAGGAAAAATCGTTTCAAATGAATAAAACTGTTCAGCATTTTTATAATGTAAGCATTCCTCAAACCATTGAGCTTCCCGTTGGAACTTACTTGGGAATTGCTTATTTATTTCATAAGATTCGCCTTGATACAAATGAATTTGAACGAAAAAATCTGTTTCAATTGTGCGAATAAGTGCAATGAAATCTTCCTTTTTATTAATCGAATGATCCATCGCCTCAATTAATAGAAAACGATTTGTGGCAACCTGAAGTACTACCGTATCTTGCTGGAAAAAGTTTAAAGTAGCTTCTTTTAACTCTTCAGCAGGAGGATTATCATTTAAAAAAATGAGCTGAATAACACGAGCGTTGCTAAATGATAATGTAGATGGTATGTCACCGTTCAAATATAAAAATTCATACCAGATTTCTGATGGTTGGGATATTGTAGAAGTGATCTCCGTATAAAAAACAGTGAGCCACTGGTAGTCACGCTGTGAAATCTCTTGCTTTGAAACAGAAAACCATGCATTTGCTTGTCGATGGTAGAAATAAAAAAAGTCATACATTAACTCCGTTGGCTTTGTTCGATAATGACGGTAAGTAGAAAACAATGCTTTGAGATTTAAGTTCATTAGATAACTCCTTCCTTTTATATGCAGGAACCATATGAATGGCTCCCTTACAAGCAGACAGTGGAAATAATTATGGGCTTAAGCCGTAGTCCTTATGTTTTTGTTGGCGTACGGTGTAGCCATTTACGATAAGTAGCGTGATAAATACTAGCCATTCCAAGTGTAACATTTTGTATTTCAATGAACATAGGAGTGTCAAAACTAATAGAAGGAGAGAATGTTAACTATATTCGGAAGGAAGATTGGATAACATCCTTGAAGAGTTATCCCATATAATGAAAATATAGAATATTTAGTTTTTAAATTGAAGCAAAATGGAGGCGTAAAATGCAAATCAAATCAAATGAGCAATTGCTAAGAGTATTAGATAATTTATTACGCGAACCGCAAGGGTTTTGGAATGGGTTTTATGATCAAACATTTAAAAAGGTACCTTTTTTCGTTAATAAACCTGATGAAAATCTAGTAAGCTATTTTGAAAAAAAGATGATTCGACCAAATAGTGTTTTAGAGTTAGGTTGTGGTGCAGGACGAAATGCTATTTACTTAGCAAAACAAGGCTGTTCAGTTGTTGGAGTCGACTTATCGGATCATGCATTGCAGTGGGCACAAAAAAGGGTTGATGAAGCAGACGTCAATGTAGATTTCATTTGCGCTAATATTTTTGAACTGAATCTACAAGAAGAGAGCTTTGATTTTATTTATGATTCAGGTTGTTTTCATCATATAGCACCTCATCGTCGTGTGACGTATATTGAATTGATTCATACATTATTAAAGCCCAATGGTTACTTTGCTTTATGCTCATTTGAGGAACATGGTACATATGGTGGTTCAGCCATCTCGGATGAAGAAGTATATATAAAACGTAGCTTAGAAGGCGGATTAGGATATACCGAACATCAACTGAAAGAAATATTTCAATCATTAGAAGAAATAGAAATACGGAAAATGAAAGCCCTATCTGATGAACACCAATATTTTGGTCTAGAAGGATTTTTAGTAGGTTTATTTAAAAGGAATAGGAGATAAAAGAGGCTAGCCCTTTCAATTATTCCTAGAAATAAATACGATAGTTCTTAAAGAACGAGCTGATACAAAGGACTTCAAAGTGTATTTTTAATAGCCTTTTATAGGTGCAATTCTTCGTTTTGAAGGGTTGCATTTTTTGAATCAGACCATACCACAAGGAAGGGAAAATCCCTATACTGTGGACCTTTTGAGTTAGAAACAGTTATGTAAAAATAAAGCAAGGGGGTCAAGGAAGTGTTTAATGATTTTAAGCTTATAGGTAATCGTCCGGTTTATAGTCAATTAAAAGACTATTTAAAAGAAATGATTATGAAGGGACACTTGCGGGAGCATCAAAAGCTTCCATCTACCCGTGAACTTAGTAAATTATTATCGATTAGTAGAAATACGGTACTAAATGCATATGCAGATTTAGAGCAAGAGGGCATGATCTATGCAGTGAAAGGAAAAGGTAATTTTGTAGGGAAAGTTGAAACGTTGAAAGCTGCATCTGTCGAATTTAATTGGAAGGAGAGACTGAATAACGTTACCTTGTTAGCTGATGAGCTAGATTTAATGAAGCAAGATATTCATTGGGAAAAAGGAATGATTTCCTTCAATAGTGTTTCTCCCGATGAGAAGCTTTTTGATGTTGAAAATTTTAAAAGAGCTTTTCTGACTCGGATGTCCCTTGAAGGAGATATCGTTTTGAATTACGGGTATGCAAAGGGCTATAAACCTTTAATCGAGTACCTTCTTCACTATATGGAAATGAAGGGTGTAGATATTTCCAATAAGGATATTTTGATTACGAATGGTTTTACCGAGGGCTTAGATATTTTATTATCTTCCTTAGCGAAAAAATCTGGACGTGTTATTTGTGAAAACCCTACTCACCATGCGGCATTAAAGCTTTTTCGTCTACATGGATTTGATATACACGGAATCGACATGAAGGATGACGGTATCGATATTGAACAAGTTAAGAAAAGCTTATCGGAAAAGGAATTTGATTTTGCTTATTTAATCCCGTCCTATCATAATCCGACAGGTATTGTGACATCCTCTGAAAAAAGAGCTGAAATTATTAGGCTTTTTTCACAATATCAAATTCCAATTGTGGAGGATGGTTTTAATGAGGAATTACGTTATTCAGGCTCGCATTTAGCACCGCTAATGACTTTTATCGGTGAGGGCAACAATGTTATTTATATTAGTAGCTTTTCTAAAATTCTTTTTCCAGGCTTACGTGTCGGGTGGGTATTAGCTGATAAGGAACTTATCTACTGTTTAGAAAGTATGAAAAGAGCACGTACTATTCATACATCGACACTAGATCAGGCTGTGCTTTATCAATATTTACAGGATGGTTATTTTGAAAAATATTTAAAAAAGGCTAAGTTTGTATATAAGAAAAAGTATGAATTAGCCCTTCAAGCTTGCCACCAATACATTCCTTTTAAAAGAATGACGGGTGATGGTGGACTTCATCTTTTTATTGAGTTAGAAGAAGGAATAGATGCTCGTACACTATTGAAGAAATGCTATCAAAGGAGAGTTGTTTTTTATCCTGGTGACGTTTTTTACTGCAATGGTGGGGGCAGTAACACATTTCGATTAGGGTTTTCACGGCTAAAAGAAGAGGATATTGTGTGTGGTATTAAGATTATTGGTGATACCTTGAAAAATGAAATAGGGAGTTGAACATATGAAAATTGGCGTTATTATGGGGGGCGTTTCCTCGGAGAAGCAGGTCTCTATTATGACAGGGGAAGAAATGCTCGCTCATATAGATACGAGTAAATACGAAGTGGTTGCTATTAAACTAAATGAACATAACACGTCAGAGCTTATTGAAAAGGTGAGAGATATTGATATTGCTTTATTAGCACTACATGGCAAATTTGGAGAGGATGGCACGATTCAAGGTGTACTAGAGGCTATGGGCGTTAAGTATACGGGGAGTGGAATACTTTCAAGCAGTATGTGTATGGATAAAAACATTTCGAAAAAAATTTTACGTTATGAAGGCATTGAAACACCGGATTGGCTCCATCTTGCGAATATCGAGGAGCTTCAGTTCGATGAATTAGATAAGATGGGCTATCCGTTCGTAGTTAAACCTAATTCGGGTGGCTCCAGTGTAGGGGTGAAAATAGTTTACGATAAAAATTCTTTACTTAATTCCATTGAGGAAGTATTCAAATGGGATGCTGAAATCATTATTGAAAAATATATAGAAGGTGAAGAAATAACATGCTCCATTTTGGACGGGGAGCTATTACCGATTATTTCGATTCAACATACAGCGCAGTTCTTTGACTATAAGGCGAAATATGAGGATGCCGCAACAATAGAGGAAGTTGTAGAGCTTCCACCTGCCATACATGAACGTGTTGCTGAAGCCGCAAAAGCCTGCTATAGCGCATTAAAATGTAGTGTTTACGCCAGAATCGATATGATGATCAAGGATGGAATCCCATATGTCATGGAGGTTAACACATTGCCAGGGATGACAAAGAACAGCTTACTCCCAAAAAGCGCATCGTCGGCAGGAATTATTTATACAAAACTTTTAGATAGGATTATTGAAATTTCCTTACAGGTTAGAAGAAATGGGGATCATTGAAGTATGAATAGCTAAACGTTCAATAAAAAACACCTGTATGTTGATGTGGGATCATCCCATTTTCAACAAGAGGTGTTTTCTCAGTTGTCTTATTAAGCTTTAGATAATTCAATAAATCCATGTCCAAAAACATCTCGTACATCATGAATAGCAATAAAAGCATCCTTGTCTATTTCTTTGACGATTTTCTTCAGCTTTACAACTTCCTGTTTACTAATAACAATATACAGAATCTCTTTTTGTTCCTTCGTGTAATAGCCATGGCCTGATAGAACTGTCACGCCTCGGTTCATAAAACCATTGACATGACTGGCAATCTCCTCTGGCTTTTTCGAAATAATCGTAACTGCCTTTTTCGGATTTACACCTTCAATAACAAACTCCATTACCTTTGTTCCGACATAAAGCATAATGACAGTAAGCATTAATGCTTCTGCTCCGATAATAAAGTAAGATGAAAAAGCAACTATTAAATCAAAAAACAATAAACCGTAACTAATACTCCAGCCTAAATATTTGTTCGTCATTCTAGCTAAAATTGTTGAACCTGCTGTTGTTCCACCAACTCTTATAATTAAGCCTATACCAACTCCAGCAAACACCCCACCAAAAATAGCGTTCACAATAATTTCATTCGAAGAAATCGACCACGATTCTGTTAAATGTAAAAACAGTGAATGGAGGGATACCGCAATAATCGTATAAATAGTCGTTTGCCTACTTAAAAATTTATAGCCAACTACTAATAAAGCTGCGTTTAGCAAAAAGCTCACAATACTTGGCGACCATCCAAACAAATAATAGGCAATGATTGTTAAACCTGTAACGCCACCTTCACCTAAATCATTCGGTATAACAAATAAGTTTACTGCCAGTGCAAAAAGCAACGCCCCGATCGTAATCATTAAAAAATCCATCATGAACTTCTTCATATATACACCACCACAACAAATTGTATTTTCCTAAATACATACTATATCAAGCTCTAGACATTTTATATACTTTTTGGAATGTTCGTTTATGATAAATCTATAATTGTTAGTATGTCCTTTATTAGAGAAAAAGTCGAATTAAAAAAATAGTTCATGAAGCTGCTAATTAATTATGCCTTTAGCATAATTGTCCGCTGAAAGAAGTTAAATAGTTATGTGGAATCTGCTGAAATCAGCTTATACTATATCCTTTAATAATTGGGGAAAGGAAATAAATAAAAAAATAAAAGGGGTGTTAGAAGCCGTTATGGATCAATCGTTAGCAATTCGTAATATGAAAATGAGCTTGAGAATATTAAATATAGTATTAAGAGATGATGCAGCAGTATAGGAAGTGAAGAAATTGACGATTATCGTAAGATTGGATCGTGTATTAGCTGATAGAAAAATGCAATTAAGTGAGCTTGCAGAAGCAGTAGATATATCGATTGTCAATTTATCGAATTTAAAAACGGGAAAGGTAAAGGCAATACGTTTTTCCACGTTAAATGCACTTTGTAAAGTCTTGCATTGCCAACCAGAAGATATTTTAGAGTATGCTGAAGATGAGGATACCTTTGCGTAAAAAAAATTTCTAAGCCGTACTATAGGATGGAAATACGTTTACGTACATTTCTTGAACAAGTTGCATAGGATAACCTTATAATGTGTGAGGGGATTGAGAAAATGTACTACATTCCTTATTACGGAAACATGCCTATGTATAACTATGGAGATCAGTTAGTTTATTGGACACCTCCTTATCAGACGGGGTACGCGAACAGAGCTGAGCCTTCTCGTTTTTCCAATGGCGAAAGTATTGTATTAAAAGATTATGGGCCCAAGCCACTTGTCATCAATCTTAAAGATGCAGCTAAGCAAAACGATACGTATCGTACTACTCTGTGGACGGGAAAAAATTCACAAATTACGTTAATGAGTATTAATGTTGGTGAGGATATCGGTTTGGAAATACACCCGAATGTGGATCAATTTATATATATTGAACAGGGTGAGGGATTTGCCCAAATGGGCCCGAGTAAAAACAATTTAAACTATGAAAGAAACGTCTATGAAAACTTTGCTGTAGTAGTGCCTGCTGGAACATGGCATAACGTCACAAATACAGGGAATATACCACTAAAGCTTTATTCAATATACGCTCCTCCTAACCATCCATTTGGTACGGTACATGTTACGAAAGCAGACGCTGAGGCCTCGGAAGCAGGCTACGGTCAGGGCAATGAATAATCGAAGCTTTTTCCGTGGTCATACAAGCATACAAAAGACAACTCCTACTTAGAGAAGTTGTCTTTTTTGTCGTCGTCTAAATGAAATATATATAGATAATAAGCCATTCAATGTTAAAAGGGTAACTAGTGCTATAACCAAAAATGCAATATCAGGGGCAAAATATCTAATAGTGTGCCAAGGTGTTCCTGTATTATAGCTTAATAATGGAATGGAGATAATGGCCAAAACTAAAAGTATAAGACCGAATATACCCAACACGCCTCTTTTGTTTACTTTTTTAGCTTTAACTTTTATTAACAGATAAATAAACAGCACAAAAAGTAAACATATCATAGCGATTGTTATGACTTGAGATGTAGGTGTATATTTAGGTGCGTCAACGGGCTCTTTTCCATTTAAAATGTTGATAATCCCTTCTTTCAAGTAAAGAAGTGACTTTTCCTCTAATATATGACTTTTGTTCGTGAGAATTACCCCGCCCCAATCGGTTTCTGGTAGATAAAATACTTCTGAGCGTGCGTCAGGATTTGAACCAGAATGCCAAATCATTTCTTCTTTGGATTCTGGATATGAGATTCGTACACCAAGGCCGTAATATCGATATTTACTAGTTTGAACAAACGGCGATATATAAAGATTCATCGCATTTTTACTTAAAAAATTGTTATGCTCATGGCGACTAAGTAGTTTAATGTACTGCACCATATCTGTTGCACTTGCCGTTATATATCCATAGGGTGTCCCTCCATTATCAAACGTGACTGCACTTTTGACAGGGTGACCAAGCCATGATTGATAGCCAGCTAAGTATCCTTTTTCATAGGCTATGCTACTATTAGCGGCTGCATTTTTCATCCCTAATGGAGAAAAAACTTGTTCCTCCATATATTTAGAAAATGGTTGTTTGGTAACCTCTTCGATGAGAGCTCCAAGAATAGAAAAGTTAGCATTACTATATTGATGTTTTTCCCCAGGAGCAGCAGTTAGCTCCACATTCGATAAACTTTCTACATTGTCCTTTATAGCACTTAAATCTTTAGATTCCTTGTCTGATATAGCTAAGCCAGAATAAGTGCTTATCCCACTTGTTTGCGTAAGTAAATGTTTAATCGTTATTTGAGAAGCGGCTTGTTTATCTTTCAGGGTAAACCAAGGCATGTACTTTTGAACTGGATCATCTAATTGAATAATGCCTGCATCAAGTAATCTCATGATGGCTAAGCCTGTTAGTGATTTACTAATTGAGCCGACTACAAATGGAGTTTCAGCAGTTACCTTTTCTTCGGATTCTCCTGTTACACCCCATGATTTAGAATAAAAGATATCATTTTTATGAACAATTGCAATAGATGCACCTGGAATTCGCTGCTCTTCTAAAAAGTTTTCAACATACTTATCTATAGTACTCTTAACATCTTGTTCTGCAGCTTCTGTGGAGATTGGTGAGACTAGTTGAAATAGATAAAGTGGAATTACTAAAAAACAAACTAATATAGCTTTATATATTGGTTTTTTTTTCATTGTTATTTCACCTATTTCCTCCAAAAATTTTTATTGCAAGTAAAGATATTAAAGAGGAAGTAGAAATGCTGATTGTAATTAGCAAGAAGTTCCACCAAGCAACATCAGAAATCTGATAAACAATATTATAATGGAATGTTGCCATAGTCTTTTGCGGATTAAAAGAATCTGTCAAAAACATCGATAGTAGTAGCTGACAAGCAAGATAGGCAATAATAAAAGTACAAAACCCAAGAGCTATTGATATTCCAGGTCGACTTTTCCGCATTTGTTTAATTTCCGAATGAAGATCTATACCTTTAATCTCTAAAAAATCTTTAATAAATGTCGTAGTATCTCCCAGATCATTTATACTATCAATTCCATTATCACGAGATTCTTGGAAATGCTCTAAAAGCTGTTGCTTTATATTCTTTCTTTCTTTTGAGCTAATACGATACTGTTTTAACTCATTTAGAACTTCGGTTACATATTGTTTTTCTACTAAACTTAATTCCATACTCATTCAATAAGTTCTCCTTTCAGACCGCTTTGAAGTAGGGATTTTATGTCTTGTTGCAACTCCAACCATTCATTGATTTTTTTTTGAAGATAAACTTCTCCTTTTTCATTGATTTCATAATAAACTCTGACTTTTCCGTTGTCTGTCATTTCACGGTAAGTATCAACCCATTCTTGATCTTTTAACTTAGTCAAGATGGGATAAATGCTGCCTACTCCCTTCAATTTCAAATTGTGTTTTTCTAATTCTTTCATAATTTCATAGCCATAACTTTTTTTCTTAGACAAAATAGACAATACACACATTTCTAAATGACCTTTTATTAAACTTGTTCTATCCATAGGTTAAATTTAACAAAAATATATACTTCTTTCAAGTATATATTTTTGTTGTGAATACTTTCGAGAGGTAATGATGAAATATTCGATCACATATCCTGCATGATGACCTACTTAAATCTTATAGAAGAAATGTAAAATTTATGCCAATACCTTTTGCACATCCTAACAGCACTTGTTAAAGTATGGTTAGTAGAATGTAGGCTTCAGTAGAGGTATGCTTTCTTCCGGCCAAAGCACCTAGTGGAACGGAACTCTACGTATGGTGGTGTTCATTATTATTCATTGGAGGATCATATAAATGGAATATAAACTATTAGGAAATGAAATTGAAGATTTAGTAGATTTGTTAACTCAAAACAAGTGGATGTATCATACCGATCAACATTTAAAAGAGGAATCCGTGCGAAAAGCGTATACGGAAGGATACTATCAGTGCGATCGCGAAACACATTGGATAGTTGATAATGAAAAAAAGGTCGGGATTATTATCATTCATGACATAAGTGATACGATCCCGTTATTCGATATCCGTTTAGATATGCGCTATAGAGGAAAAGGATACGGTGTAAAAACCCTCCTTTGGTTACAAGATTACCTGTTTGGAGAAAAAGATAAGATTCGTATCGAAGGTTATACGAGAGTTGATAATATGGGAATGAGGAAATGTTTTGCGAAAGCTGGTTTTGTAAAAGAGGGCTATTTAAGAAATGCTTGGGAAAATGCAGATGGTACTGTGTCAGATAGTATCGTTTATGGTGCAATCAAAGATGATTGGATTTTAGGTAGAACAACGCCTATTAAAATCGATGACATACCATATTAAAACTATAGGTAGAAAAGGACGTTGAGGAATGTCTACAGAAAATGATTTGTTAACAGCTTTTAAAAAATCCTGGTCCATTCAATCTAGCTCAAAATGGAGTTTAGTTAATCCTGCAAAAGGCCAATGCGAAGTCACTGCATTAATTGTAAATGATATCCTTGGGGGCGAAATTTATAAAACGTGGCTTGATGAAGGCTGGCATTTTTATAATATTCTCGGTGGGGTCAGAAAGGATTTTACACAAGAACAATTTTCGTACAACCTCTACTATCAGGATGTTCGTTCTAGTAGGGAAGAGGCTTTCCAAGATACGAACGATATTCAATATAGCTATCTAAAATCACAGGTTCATGAGTATTTAGGAAAAAGCTAGGGTCAACTATAGCTACTTTTTGTATGTTGATTTAAGCGTAAGATACTGATATTCATTTTGTTAGGAGCGACGAAACCTTCTGTGAGATGTATCTTGGATGAAAAGTAATCAAACACAGTCCATTATAATTTAAGCTAAACCTTGTTAGTATTTAATCGTAGTTATAATTCTCTTTTGGTTCAGCTTGTCTTTCCATATAATGATGAGGAGCTGTTGATTTTTCACGGAGAGTGGCGACTCCTGCGGGATGAGCTTGCGCTGAAAGCCCCGCAGGAACGTAGTGACGAGGAGTTTGAAGCCAAGCCCGCGGAAAGCGCCTACTCGGAGTGAAAATCAACCTTTGTTTATTGATACGCATTATTTTATATTTATCCTTTGGTCTACAAGCTGAAGCAGAGTGTTTCATCTCTGCTTTTTTTAATATTTAAACAAACATGTTGACGTAAATGAAACCATCGTGTTATTATTATCTCGAATTCAAGATAAATAAATTCAAGATAAATGAATTCGAACCTTTTAATCCATGTAGAAAGTAAAGCTTTACTTTTCATCATAAGGAGGTAATCATAATGGGTTTTTTAAATAAATTATTTGCTTCAAAAAAAGAGGAGGAAAAAACAATGGCAGAATTAAATATCGGGATTATTATCGGATCAACACGTGAAGGTCGTGTAAGTCCACAAGTAGCACAATGGGTAAAAGAAATCGCAGATCAACGAGGAGATGCAAACTATACAATTATTGATATTGCAGATTACAAATTACCTTTACTAGGTGAACCAGGGCAAGACGCTTCAGGCGCTCAAGCTTGGTCAGAAATTGTTGCAAAACAAGATGGATTTGTATTTATCGTACAAGAGTATAATCACTCTATTACAGGTGCTTTAAAAAATGCACTAGATTATTTACGTGTAGAATGGAATAACAAAGCTGCAGGTATTGTATCGTATGGTTCTGTAGGTGGTGCACGTGCAGCTGAACATTTACGTGGTATTATGGGTGAGCTTTTAATTGCAGATGTCCGTGTACATCCAGCATTGTCACTATTCACAGACTTTGAAAATGGTACTGATTTTAAACCAAAAGAAGTACAAACAGATTCAGTTAACCAAATGTTAGATCAATTAATTCCTTGGTCAAAAGCTTTATATACAATTCGTTAATCATGTTTAACTTATTTCAGCGGGTGTCCAAACACCCACTGAAATAGAGGAACTCAGTCTAAAAACGCCACGTCCTGTGGCAACGACTGAGTGACCAACTTCGTGCTGTTGCTGACGCTTCGCTTTCGCACAAAAAACATCTGTTGGCCTAAAGCCTCCGGCGGATGTCACGGAATCGGAAAGGAGTTTTTTATGCAAGCAAAAAGCCGATTCCGGACCCAATTATGCCGAGGCATAATTGATAGATTGAGGTAGAACGATATTGGATAAAGTATAGGTGAACAATATATTTATCATGAAAGGGACTGTTAACATGAAAAAACATACTGCGGGTATTCACCATATCACAGCGATTGTAGGGCATCCACAAGAAAATATTGATTTTTATGCTGGTGTATTAGGTTTACGTTTAGTGAAACAAACAGTAAATTTCGATGACCCAGGCACATATCATCTTTACTTCGGGAACAAAGGTGGTAAACCGGGGACAATTATTACATTCTTCCCATGGGCAGATGCTTATCAAGGCCGCATTGGTGATGGCCAAGTTGGTGTAACTACTTATGTTGTACCAGAGGGAGCACTACCTTTTTGGATTAATCGTCTTGCGAAATTCGCTATTCCATGCCAAAAAGCTGAACGCTTTGGTGAACAAGTCATACAATTTGATGATCCACACGGACTTCATATTGAATTAGTGGCGCGTGCGGAAGGTGAATTAAATGAATGGACATTTGGTGAAGTAACTCCTGAGGTTGCGATTAAAGGATTTGGCGGTGCAACATTGTATTCGAGTCACCCTGAGGAAACAGCAAAAGTCTTAACTGAAGTCATGGGTCTTGAGAAAGTAGCAACGGAAGGTGAGTATACTCGTTTCAAATCCAGTGCTGATATTGGCAATACAGTAGATTTAAAAGTAGTTCCTGGTATACGCGGTCAAATGGGAGTTGGAACAGTTCATCATATTGCTTGGAGAGCCCAGGATAATGCGGATCACCTAGAATGGCAAGAGTATGTAATGAATCATGGACAACATGTAACTGAAGTGAAAGATCGGAATTATTTTAATGCGATTTACTTCCGTGAACCTGGTGAGATTTTATTTGAAATTGCGACAGATCCACCTGGATTCGCTCATGATGAAACACCTGAAACAATGGGTAGTCAATTAATGTTACCAGCTCAATATGAACAGCATCGTGAACAATTAGAAAGAACATTAATTCCGATTGAAGTGCGTGTGCTTGATTAAGGAGAATGAGTTGTTTGATTTCGATTGATCCTACAAAAAATACTGAGCGTGAAAACTATAAATTATTAATTGGCAGTATTATTCCGAGACCAATTGCCTTTGTCACGACGAAATCAGAGCAAGGAGTCATCAACGGCGCACCTTTTAGTTTCTTTAACATTGTATCATCAAATCCACCGATGATTTCTCTAGCCATTCAAAGACCACAAGGGCGCTTAAAAGATACCGCTCGACATATTCTTTATCAGCAACAATTTGTTGTGCATATTGTAGATGAGGATAATGTTAAGCAGGTGAATGAAACGGCAGCTTCATTACCCGTAAGTGAAAGTGAAATTGATAAAGCTCAATTTACATTAACCGATAGTGAGCTAATATCTGTACCAGGTATTCAAGAGGCAAAGGTTCGGATGGAATGTCGTTTAGTACAGACAATTCCTTTGATGAATGGCGACGAACAGACGGGTGATTTGTTCATTGGTCAGGTTGTTCAATTTCATATAGATGAGACTATTTATAATGAAGGGCGTATTGACCCAAGGAAATTAAAAGCAGTTAGCAGACTAGCTGGCTCGAATTATGCAAAAATTGGAGAAATATTTGCTTTAGAACGTCCTCAATAAAAAAATGCGAAAATGTTGATATAACAGCATTTTCGCATTTTTTCGTTATGCTAAAATTCTTTCTATATTCTCTAAATTTTCTTTAGTTAATAAGATATCAGTTGCTTTCACATTAGTAGCCACTTGGCTTTTATGTTTTCCACCTGGGATAACTGCATCAATACCATCTTGAGCTAATAACCAAGCTAGTGCTAGATTTGGTAAGGTCGTTTGCTTTTCCTCTGCAATTTCTTTTAACTCATCTATTTTTAGTAATGTTTGTTCAAATAATTCACCTTGGAATAAAGGATCCGAAATTCGCCAGTCTCCAGCGCCCAACTTAAAGTCTTTTGTATACTTACCACCAAGTAGGCCATATGCAAGTGGACCGTATGGAATAAAGGAAATATCATTTTTTACACAGTATGGCAATAATTTTTGTTCTGCAGATCGGTTTAACATATTGTACGGTGATTGTAACACTGAAATATCATTATGCACATTAGCTTCTTCAAGTTGATCTAATGTTACGTTTGAAATGCCTATTGCTCCGATTTTTCCTTCTTCTTTTAAGCGTGATAATTCCCCAATCGACTCCGCAAGAGGGGTCTCGTTGTCTGGGAAGTGTAAATAGTAGAGGTCAACATAGTCCATTTGTAGCCGGCTCAAGCTATTTTCAAGTGCACTTCGTAAATATTGCGGATGATTATTTGTTTTTACAGAGCCATCCTCAAACCAATGCCTGCCGCCTTTTGTCGCTAAAACAAAATCTTCCCTAGAATATTTTTTTAATACTTCGCCAACAAGTTCTTCTGAACGCCCTTTTCCATAGATATCTGCTGTATCAAAAAAAGTTATTCCTAGGTCAAGTGCAGCTGTGACTAGCTCCGTCCCGTCTTGTTCATTTAAGTTTTCATATAAGTTATGGCCACCTACAGCATTCGTCCCCAGACCAATTTCGGAAATCTTGATATTTGTTTTTTTTAATGTATGAAATTTCATATTCCTACCTCCTCTGTTTTCTGTAATTAGAATAGAGTAAAAAAAATATTTTACCAACATACACCGTTATAGTTTCATATATAGAAACAAAAGCATTTTAATTGCAAATAGAAGATCCAATCAATTATGCCTGGACGTAATTGCGTTCGGAATCCGTAACATCTGCCGGAGGCTTTAACTTCTTGCAGCGTGTTTTTTGTACTAAAAGCGTAGCGACGGATACAGATGTTTGGACAACCGCTGAAAAGTAACTTAAACAGCATTCATCTCATCACCTATATAGGTGGGAGACCTTTTCCTTTATGCTAACAGGTAATGGATTTCTTCCGTTAATTGCTGGCTTGCCTCTTCTAACTTTTTTGCAAATGACCGAATGGCTGTTTTCTTCATTTGATTTGTCGAACCGTGCAAGGCAATCGCACCGAAGACTTCTTCATTCACATAAATCGGAACTGCGATACAAATTTTACCTACATTTGTTTCTTCATTATCAACAGCATATCCCTGTGTTTTAATGACCTGTAAATGAGGAATTAATAGCCCATAATCATATAAGGTTTTTGTTGTAAATGTATTAAGTTCAATACTATTTAATATTTCACGTTGTTTTTTAGCTGACAGATGAGCTAATACTACTTTTCCAAGTGCGCTTGAATGCATAGGTGTCCGAGTATCGATTGCTTGATAAGCAGGATGGTCAAAAGGCTCTCTAATCACATTTTTTATCACCATCTCACAATCTTCCAAAATACCAATGTAAGTAGTTATTTCTTCTTGGCGAGCTAATTGATATGGCGCCACGAGAGACGTCCATTGTATATCTTTGTGCCAATATAAGTGCTCATCCCTAAAGATATGCGGATTTAATTGATAGTATTTATTATATTTAATGACATAATTCATTTTTTCGAGCGTATAAAGCATGCGAAAAACGGATGTCTTATTCATTGATAATTCTTCCATAATTTCAGTTAATGTAAGAGAATGCTTTTGACGTAATACATCCAAAATCAAAAGGCCTTTTTTTAATGTCGATACTTCATAGGAATCCATTTTGCCCTCTCCTAACTTTAAATTTCTAGCTTGTACAATACCATCTTTACTTTTGATTTACTAGTTTGGATCGTTTCTTATAGAAATAAGTCTCTACAGAGGATTATAATAGGCGGTGGAATTTCAATTTGAGATGTTTATGCTTTTCTTTATTGACATCATATTTACAACATCTAATGTATAGTGAAAGAATGCAAGTGAAGTCATTGAGAGAAGGAAATAACAGAGCTTTTTATAGAGTTATTACAAGAAGAAAAAGTAAAGTAGCCGCCGTTATGATTCTGGTGAAATGGGCATTTTAAGATTGTTAAAAGTTTCATATAAATGAACTGCTATTACCTCATTTTCAAGTAAAAAGATAAATTGTTATAATAATCTAATTGTTGACTCAATTCGAAAATGCGGATAATATACTGTTTATTGATAAAAATACATAAAAATGAAATTTATTTTCCTTTTTGAAAGTGGAGTGGTTATTATGGCGAATTTTTTACGAAAGAAATCAATCGAGCAAGCCAATAAAATAACTGAAGTCGAACGTTTTAAACTAAAGCGTGAACTAGGGTCGTTGCAATTATTGCTGTACGTACTAGGGGCTACAATAGGAGCTGGCATTTTTGTGTTGCCAGGAACTACAGCTGCTCTACATGCGGGTCCGGGTGTTGTTGTTTCATTCTTAATAGGTGGTCTTGTAACAATAGCCGTTGGATTAGCCTATGTTGAATTCGCAGCGATGGCTCCTGTTGCCGGCAGTGCTTACACCTATTCTTATATTGCGTTAGGTGAAATGATTGCGTGGATAATCGGTTGGGATTTATTATTGGAATTTATCGTTATTTCCAGTACAGTCGCAGTTGGCTGGAGTGGCTACGTCAATTCGTTTTTACAATCTGTGGGAATTCACTTGCCAGAAGTTTTAACAAAGGATATTGCTCACGGTGGGATCGTAAATCTCCCTGCTGTGGCTGGTTGGCTTATTGTAGCTTGGATTTCAATGAGTGGAATTAAAAATGTAGGTCGATCAAATATGTTATTTACAGCTGCAAAGGTTGGCGCGATTATCTTATTCCTTGCTATTGGGGCTTTTCACGTTAACCCTATAAACTGGACACCGTTTACACCGTTTGGCTGGTCAGGTGTAATGGCGGGAGCGGCACTAGTGTTCTTTGCCTTTACCGGATTTGATGGTGTGACAACAGTTCTTGAGGAAGTAAAAAATCCACAAAAAACAATACCAAAAGCTTTAATTGGTGGTCTAAGTATACTAACGCTTATTTATGCAATTGTTGCACTAGTATTAACAGGTATTGTACCATCTCCTGAGTTGGATGTTCCAAATCCTACTGTATATGCACTAGAATCTGTTGGGATTCAATGGGGAGGCGCTATCATAGCAGTATCAGTTATTTTTGGATTGCTTGCTACGATGATAGCAAATACAACAAGTGCGACACGCGTGCTGTTTGCAATGAGCCGAGATGGACTTTTACCAGAACGTATTGCACAAACAAATAAAAAAACAGGCGTACCAGTATTATCAACGTTAATTGTTGTTGTAACAGGCATTCTCTTATCGGGATTTTTATCGATCGGAGAATTAGCGGAATTTGCTAACATCGGCGGTTTAACTGCTTTTGCTTTAACAACAGTTAGTGTTGTTGTTCTTCGCTATACACGACCAAATCAACCACGTGTATTTAAAGTACCTGCGCTATGGCTTGTAGCAACTGTAGGTGTTGGAGGATGTATTGTATTAATTTTCAGTCTGCCGCCATTTACTATAGTGCGCTTTTTGATTTGGTTAGCGATAGGTTTAGTTATTTATATAGCCTATGGATACAAGCATGCTAAGATAAGCTCTAAAAATGAAGATCTATAAATAAGATGAAGAGTGCGAGAAATCAATTTTAGAAACGTTGATTTCTCGCACTTTTTTAATTATGAAACTTTACTTTAAAAATATACTTATGTCCCGGGCCCCGTTTTTATCACAAAATTTAATACGAATCTAGACGCACAACCTTGTTAGTTTCAACATATAATAAGTTTACATTTCCTTACAAGCCCAGGCATCAATCTCTACCTTTAGGGAAGGGGCTGCAAGCGCAACTACATACATTAATGTCATACACGGAAGGTGATCACCAAGAAAGTCGTTCATTATTTTTTTTCTTTGATCTACATTCATTTCCCCAACCAAATAAAGGGTTATCTTCGTTAAATCTTGAATGTCCATATTCGCACTTTCAAGATTCTTTCTAATATTTTCGAATGCCAATTTCATTTGAGTTAATGGCTCTTCAGGTATTGTCCCGTCTTCTTCCATGCCTATTTGTCCAGATAGTGTTAACCATCTCTGAGGTCCTGTTACTTCTATTTGATGTACATAAGGAGCAACTGGTTGATGAGTGTCCTTCGGGTTTCTAGCAATTTTCACATAATCAATCCTTTCTATATAATTTTAGTTTACATTTTTATAACAATATCATACTAAGACTAAAGATAAAAAAATCTAATTTTAGTACTATCATAAAAGAACTTACATTGGCTATGATGGTGTTCAAAGGGTTATAATAGACTAATAAAATTAAGGCTTATAACGCTGATACAGCTTTCAAAAATATTGTTATTAATTTGATAAGGCATACTATTCTTTTCGCTCCTTGGATGCATTAATTTCTTATGAGACTTATAAAGCGCAAGTATTTAAGTCTTATTCTAAGTTTTAATGGAAATAATAATCCAATGAAGGGGGGCATTTACATAAGAATGATACGTAATGTTTTACATCAATTTATTAATTGTTTTTGTTCACTTGATAGCGAAATCCAGGCAGTAAAGGCCACGAAGCCGTTTTGTAGAAGGAGTGAATACATGAGTAATTTCTTTCGAAGTCATGGATTTAAACGTTTTTTAATCCTGGCTGGGATCGCTATTGCATTATATATGATGCGGAGTATGATCAATCTAATTCTTCTCACGTTCATTATTACTTACTTGATGAATCAACTTACCACGAAGACAACAAAAGAGGTTAGAAAGTACGTACGGATGAATGAGAAGGCTGTAACAGTTACCCTCTATCTTTTGCTTGTTGCAGGTATTGTTGCAATTATCTACAAGTATTTGCCAGTCGTAACCCAACAAATTACACAGCTCTTTGATCTTATTGCTAGCTTTAGTCTTAACCCAAATGATAACGAGATTGCAAGGTATTTAGCGCCAACCTTTGACAAGATTGAACTGGGTAAATATTTAGAGCAAGGTGTAGACCTCACGCTGAAAAACCTTACGAATATTGGTAAAATCATTTTGCATATATTCATTGCACTAATTTTGAGCTTGTTTATTTTACTTGAAAAGAAACGTATTACGGAATTTACAGCGAAATTTAAAGATAGCAAAATGAGCCATCTCTACGATGAATTACATTATTTCTCAAGAATATTCATTCGTTCTTTCGGTAAAGTTATTGAGGCACAGTTCATTATTGCTGCTGTCAACTGTGTTTTATCTGTTATTGCTTTATACATTATGGGCTTCCCGCATTTAATTGCGCTGGGAATCATGCTCTTTATACTGGGGTTAGTGCCAGTTGCGGGCGTCATCATGTCCTTGATTCCTCTAACTATAATCGCATACAGTATCGGTGGTCCTATGTACATTGTCTATATCTTAGTTATTGTTATGGTACTACATGCTATGGAGGCATACTTCCTAAATCCAAAGCTAATGTCAGCTAAGACAAATCTTCCAATTTTCTATACATTCATGGTCATTCTCTTCTCTGAGCATTTTCTTGGTGTATGGGGATTAATTATTGGTATTCCATTATTCATGTTCCTTCTCGATATTCTCGGAGTTACGTCCTCAGAAGATGAACTGCAACGGGCAATGGAAATACAAGAAGACAAATAAAGTGAATAAAGTTTCATTTAAAAAGGAATCAAGTGTGTATGATTCCTTTTTCTTTGGCTAGTTTTGAAATTTTGAAGTCCATAGTTTGGCAGTATAGCGGATGGCCAAAACAGTTAACCCCCTTTCGATTATTGCGTTGAAAGGGGGTTAACTTTAATTATAGTGCCTTTAAGGAACTTGCTTCTGAGAAAATAGTAGGTGTTTTTGTCTTCATGAATATAAAAATTAGTAATGCGGTAATACCCTCTGCGGCGGGGAATGTCCACCAAATAGCTTGTGGGCCAAGTAATTTAGGCAATAGTACGAGAGCAGGGATAAATAGTATAATACTACGAAGTAACATGATAGTTGTTGCAAGACGTATTCTCTCAATTGATTGGAAGAATTCCGCAAAGACCATGTTCACGCCGAGGAATACATACCCAATTGCAAAGTGTACAAAGCCTTGCGCTGCCATATTACGAATTTCAAACGTACTATCACCGAATAATGCTATTAGCTGAGAAGGGAATAACGTAGCAATTATGACAGTAGTTAAACCGAGAATAAATGCAGTGGCTATACCGATTTTCAATAACGCTGTTAATCTCTCGATTAATCTCGCACCGTAGTGATAACTAACGAGGGGCTGTAGTGCCATGCCGATACCAAGGAACACTGTTAATAATACGGTATGAATATAGTTAATCATCGCGTAGGCGGTCACTCCATCTGAGCCCAAATAGTGTAAAAATGTCACATTATATAAAATAACCATAATAGCAACGGAGGCTTCGACAATAAAGCTTGGTAACCCAATAGCGAATATTTTCTTTAAATCAGCTAGGTTGAAAAACTTACGCACAAACTTTAATTCGGATTGCTTTCGGAAGAAATGTAGGCAGAGCACCGACATACCGATTATTGTGGAAAGTGCTGTAGCCAGGGCACAGCCAGTTACGCCGTAGTGGAAAATGAAAATGAAAATGTAGTTTAAAATAATGTTTAACACAGATGTAGTGATTAAACCCATCATTGCAAGCTTTGGATTGCCATCATTTCGAATAAAAATGCTAAGTAAGTTTTCAATTGTGTAGAACACACCGAAAATCAAAATAACATGTAAGTACTCTTGTACATAAGGAAATGTAGCATCACTTGCGCCGAATATATAGGAGATTTCCTTTAAATTTAATAAAAGTATGAGAATTAGTGTCATAACGACAACGATCATAGTTGTAAATGCTAATGTAAAGAGCTGGTTCGCTCTTTTTTTATTGCCCTCACCGAGAGAAATTGAAAATAGTGTTGCTCCACCCATTCCAATCCAAAGGGAAATAGATAGTAAAATCGAAAAAATAGGTACGGCGATATTTACCCCTGCTAAAGCGGTTGGTCCAACTCCGTGACTAACGAAAATACCATCCACTAAAATATTCACTGACATTAGCAACATACCAATCATAGCTGGAAATAAGTATGATAAAAACAAGGGCTTCAGCGGTCTTGTTTCAATTGGATTAATGGTAGTCATGAGCATGTACCTCCTTTACCATCACCTTTTCACCTTTGTCATCTAGCTCACCGTTAAAGACAAAGCCAAACTTCTTATATAACTGAATAGCTACTATATTGTTGTCATAAACGCTTAAATATATATTTTGACAGCTGTATTTAGCTGCTAAATAATTGATAAGCAGCTGTAAAAAGTATTTTCCTAATCCTTTGTGCTGAAAATGCTCATCAATGAAAAAGCGATCTAACCAAACACGCTGTGTATTGTCCTTATGTGGAAACACACCATACATAGCGAAGCCGACTGCTTTATCTTCCCTATACAATCCAACAGGAATAAAGCGTTTGTCTGTTTCTGCTTCCGCTAAACATTGCTTTGTACTTTCAATAAAATCTTGCTGATAATCAGCAATACGTAATGCTAATATTTTCTCTTTGTTTAAAGCCGTAATGTCACGAATTTCCGTGAACATAATGTCAAAACCTTTCTGTTTTTAATTTCTTTCAGCCATGCATTGTTTATTGTAGTGGCCTAATTAATTGTGAATAGCTACAATTTAATGTATATAGTAACTATATAGTCAAGGAGGGAAACTTAAAAATGTTTAATAAAAATGTAAAATATTTTACAACTGGTGAGTTCGCTAAAATTTGTAAGGTTAATAAACAAACGTTAATCTACTACGATCAAATCGGTTTATTGTCACCAATTATGAAGGATAGTAAAGACTATCGTTATTATTCCATTGCACAATATGAATTTTTTAGTGTGATTGAGCTATTAAAGGCGGTTGGTATGTCTTTAAAGGATATTCAAAAATATATGGCAGAAAAATCACCTGAAAATTTCTTAGACTTAATGTATCAGCAAAAGGAAATTGTAGCGAAAAAACGTCGAGAGCTGGAGATGATTGAAAGCATTATTGATGTAAAAATTGATTTAACAGAGGAAGCCTTACATCTTGATTTTGATAGTATTACGATTGAGCATCTGCCAGTGGCCACATTGTATTTAAGTAAAAATATCGAGAATTCGACGGAAGAACAGTTTACGAAGGCTGTATCAGACTTTATAGATGAGTTAGATCGTTCTCAATTAGACACGGGTTATCCCATTGGAGGAATTACAAGAAGAGAGCAAGTATTAGCTGGAAACTATGATAATTATAGTTTCTTGTATATAGAGCAGCCACACCCGCGAGAAGGTCATCCTTATTTTGAAGCGATTGAAGGGGATTTTATTGTCGGCTATCATGTAGGAAATTCCACTACACTTGGTGAATCTTACGAGCGATTATTTAAGGTCATGAGGGAAAAAGGCTTTGAACTAGGGGAATACGTATATGATGAATACATTTATGACGCCGTGATTAAAAATCGGGAAGAGGATTATGTAACGAAAATTATGATAGAAATTAAAAAAGGTAGTTAATAAGTAGAGAAGTATAAAAAATCTTATAGAATATCTGAATGTGATTAAAGTGCGACTAGTGCTATAGAAAAAATTCAGGAAAAATGGTCATGCGATTATCATATATTTTGAGCCTTTAAGGAAGTAAAATTTCGGTATTTATACATAAATTAAGCCTTGTTCTAATGAGGAAATGATATCCTGAAGATTATGAATCTAACGTAGAACGTAACATATAACTATTTATATGAGAGCATGATTTGTGTAGCAACTTAGCGTTATCGTGTTTTGTCTATTATTATTGATGGCCCAGATTTGAAATTATTTTAGCAGAATTACAGCCAGTGTAGAGACGTTATTTGAATGGTTGAGCGGCAGTGAAGTAGAAAGGCTTATAGCGATACGAACGGTATGGCAAATGATGCAGCAAGAAATGGAGGGTATTTCTTGCTTTTTGGAAGGAAAACGAACTACTACGAAAAAATAAACAGCAGTTTAGCCAAGCTCTTGCAGGCTATAGTTGGTGAATAAAAGGGGAGAGAAGAATGAATTATTTCACTATATTTGCATCTAAGAACAACATTGACGATATTGAAGTGAAAATTTCAGATGTTTTTACAAAAGGCTTTGCTATCGAAAAAAATGACAATGAGTATGTTATAACATCAAAGGCGCTGTTTAAAAAATATAAATTAATAATTAGCGTGATGGCTGAAGATACGAATCCAGATTACTTCGCTAATAATATTCCTGGGATGATGGGGTATTACGACAATTTTCCTTTTGAAGATGACCATTTAAAAGAATTAGTTTTGACTCAAATAGCTGTTTTAAATACAGTAATTGCAATCGAAGCGGAAAAAGCGATAAATGAAGAACAGATGCAGTTATTTACGAACCTATTATCAAGCATAGGCGGGATTGGCTTTTTAGCGAATGGCACTTTACTAGACGCTGAAGGGAACGTTATTGTTTATCCTAACGGGCAATCAGGACCATCTGACTTTAGACCCCAAGCTTGTACACGAAAGGTGAGGGGACAAGAGGTGTTATCAGAAGAAGGTGAACAAAGAAAAAATAAAACGCTAGCATATTTAAAGGAAAAAGCTATTCCATATACAGCTTCCCTTCCTCAGCTCCCAACAATAGAGGCTTGTCAGTTTAAAACTCGAGAAGACATTGCTAGAAGAGCTGTAGCCCTGTTAATTGTCATTCAATTTGCCTGTGATGTGGCGCAAGGTGGAAATGTAGAAGAATCGCGAGACTTTTTCATCAAAATGTTACGCACATATAAAGTAGAAGACAATCTAACTAGCAACGAAAGAGACTTTTTACAAGCTTCTGAACCAGATGTGCAAGAAGCCATTAATATTTCATGGCAATACGAGGCTTATTGGACACTTATTTGGGCACTTGGATTTGTTGAGAAGCTCGATTTTCCTGATGAAGTATGTGATTGCGAGTATGCCATTCAAGTTGTTTCTAACTGTGAAACGTTTGAACAATTTTTTCTTCAAACTGTTATGCGTAGTCAGGAAGAGCTATTGGATGAAGCCGACAAGATTTACAGATACCATTGGGCTTGTGTAGATAGTCGGATAAAAGACCAAGCGGCTCCTGCCGGGATAAATGAAAGCATCGTCATGGAAAGGAGAAGAGGCTTGTTCTGGATGATAGGGCATCGAAGTGAAGAATGGGATAACATGTCGATGGATACTTAAATATAAAAGAAAATAGCAAACTAGTTTTTCTGCTAGTTTGCTATTTTTATATGCTTATTTTATATAATGAGGTTTACTTACTTTATCAATCAGCAGAAGGCCATCATATTGATCTCGTGGAACAAGACTTTCCTGAATCATTCCCCAGCTATACGATAAACGTGGCTCAAACATCCATGAGTTTCCACGCTCATTTTGACGGTTTCGCATGTCGATAAATGTGTACGGTTTATTTGAAGATGAAGCAATATCCTCGATTGATCCTTTTACTGGCGGTAAAACGGCCATAGGCTCACCCATATTGTTTGCTGTTTCCCCACCAGCCATATAAAGACCAAGCACATAACTATATTTCTTATAAATATCTGGTAGGCGTTCACCCATTAATTTTACTGGATAAGGAGAACCCATTACTTCGGATTGTGCCTTACGAATATGGTCATTATGGGCCCAGACGATGAACTTTTCAGTTGGATAAATGTCCTCTGCTAACCAAAGAAGGTTTTCCATCATTGATTGGTCGCGCCATTCCATTGTCTTTAAAAAAGAATCATATTTATTGTGCTCAAGTTCAATATTTGCTTGAATCGATAGTTCTACATATTCGTCTGCTAAACGGATACGGTCAGCTAATGTACGTTCCATAAGCTTTACAATATGAGACTCTCCCGGATAAGCTGCTTTTAACTCGTTTTCTTTTAGCTGTACTTGTGATTTTACTTGTTTATACACGTCGATAATGCTTGGTTTCGCCTTTTGATAGCCTTTTAAATCCGTACCAGAACTCCAGTCAACAAGTTTCTCCTCTACTTCACTTAACTGTTTAGCAAGCTTGCTATTTTGTAGCCAGTTGCCGTTTGTGAATGCACCTTGCTGTTGAATATCAAAGCCCGCTAATTTTAAAGGTTTATCGGTATTCTGTGTTTTTTTAGCATACTCAAATAACGGTAGTGTTTCTTTTGACCACCATACACCAAAAATAGCATCCTTCATTGTTTGTTGCGCTGCTTGTTTATCAATTTGTCCTTGAGCATTCATAGCATTCCCCATACCGCTTTCAAAGGCTAGGACATTGTAGCCCATTTCTTGGTGTAAAAATTGAATTAAACGTGTTTTTGCTAAGCTGAATTCTGCTACGCCATGTGAACTTTCCCCTAAAAAAACAATGCGCTTATCATGCAATAAAGGCTTTAGCATCTCTAAATCTTCAAATTTAGTGGATGGGATGTTTTGTTGACCAACTGTTTCAGGTTGAATGGATGTTAAGCTGTAAGCATGGTCATTTGTCCAATTTTTCCAATCTTGAAGAGTTTCACTGGATGTGCGAGCTTGTTTCACTTCTAACTTGTTATCTAAAGCTACACGTTCTTCTACCGCTGGAATTGCTGCAGATGCATTTGAAACTCCGTTGAACGCTGCAAAGCTTGTTAACGCAATACTTAATGATAATAAAACTTTACGTTTCTTACCTTTTGTCACTTTCTATCAGTCCTCCGCTTTATAGTAAGACCAATTATAGGTAGTAAAGTTTAAAGTAAAGGGGGGATTTGTTTAAATTTTGTTTAAATTTGGTCAAATGTCATTATTTTGGATTATTTTGAGCGGATGCAGATAAAAAAACATCTCCATAGCGTAAATACACTATAGAGATGTTAGCTATTTTATTTATAGTGATATGTGCTAGCTCTTGGGTGATTCCGCTGTATTTGATTGAACCATGCACGATTCTTTTCCTCTTGTTTTAAAGTATGAACGATGGTTGATGAGCAGCTAACACAGATTTTTGCCTGAGTAATTTGTCCACAGCGTTCACAGGGAGCGCCTAAGTTAGGAAAAATTGATTTTTTTAATTTCCCTGCTTTTACCCATTTATAGAGTAATTCAGATGAAACCCCAGTTAATGCAACTACCTCATCATTCGTTAAATAGCGATTATTTTTTCTTAGTAAAAAATGATGTAGTTCTGAAAAAATATCTTCTTCTCTTACATCAATCCTTTTAGTAAATAGCTGCATAATTATGACTCTCCTCGTTTTATTTTAATTGATGACTTCTTCTATTATTTTATTTGCGTTGTTCGGTTGCTCATCATATTTATAGTTTTCCCAGCGATTACGTGCTAGTTTTCGATATTTATTGGAAATATTTCGATCTGCTATTAATCGAGAGAATCCTTTTTTAGCCTCGGCAATATCTCCAAGTCGGAGGCTTAATTCGGCATGTAAATATTGAATTCTCTCTCCGCCCTCTTGATTGGATGCAAAAGATTTGCTGTAAAAATCTCTAGCAGCAAAAAGGTAGCGCTTTTCCGATTCTTCATCATTTTTTAAGCGATATAGCCAAGCTATTTTTAACGCGAAATTGGCCATAAGAAGTGACTCTTCCATTGATGCTCTTGATACAAGATAAGCTAATTTAAAGCTTACAATGGCATCATCAATCGTACGTTCCTTACGGATGTCCATTGGTTTTTGTAGCTCTTTTATGTACAGTTCATCAATAAGAAGCATGAAAGGCCCATATGTTCTCGTCATCGATTTGTGGAAAGCATAGCCACAATGTGGACAAACGGCAACTTCATACAATAACGGGTTTAAACCTTCGTAAACTGGCATGAAGTCTGTTTGCTCTTCGATAACTTTATAACGATTAGGGCGGACTTTATATGTGGTAAAATGCTTTTTGCAAAACTTGCAATCCACACTACTTTCATAGTAGTAAATGTTAAATGCCATAAGAATCAACTCCTTTACATTCAGATGATTATTATTTCTTTTGTTCTATTTATATGGTGGATGGTATCGTTCAATGTATTTAATTTAGCTAACTCTATTTTAACAATTCTATGCTCTTTGGTATACTCCTTTAGAATTATTGAAATAAAAATGTTCATTACTTTCTTAGTTATTTGAAATTTCGATATGTACCCGTAATAGTGTTTATCGGTGTAGTTGGTGTAAGTTATACGGTTGGCTTAGCTTGTCATAAAACGTACAAATGTTTGATTAACTACTAATTTTTTTAATCTAGTTGCTGTGTAGATAATAATGCCTATTTGGATAGTTCTTCATGTAAAATGACAAGTATATTGATTAGGGAAATATAGGATTTTATTAAGTGACAAAGCGGAGTCACCTAGGCACTCGTCTGTAGTGGAAAATGACATTTAAATGAAGGTAATCGGAGTGGGGTTGGGCGATTTCTTGGAGATTATCGTCACAGGTATTACCCCAAATTGGGTCATGTTATAGTGAGGTTCCCTGATCGATATACTTAATAAAATCAGCAAGGAGAGAACGATGGATTATAAAATTGTATTCTTTGACGTAGATGGAACGCTTGTAAATTATGAAGATGGTCGTATTGAAGAAAGCACAATGATCGCTATTGAGCAATTAAAAAATAATGGAATTCATATTGTGGCTGCTACAGGAAGACCTTTATCAATGTGCCAAGGTTTAAGAAGCATAGGTATAGATACGTTTATTACCGCTAATGGTGCCTATGTTAAGCATCAAGATCTAGTAATACATAAAATTCCTATTGCCAAGGAAATTGTCCACGCAGTTAAGGCTTTTGCTGAAAACAATAAACAAAGTCTTTCGTTTTTTACAGAACAATTATCGATGAATAACGTCCAAGAACAAGAGACATTAAAAGCCATGCAAGAAACATTATCATTGCAAGAATTTCCCGTTATTAATGAAGATATTTTAACGCAAGAGGTTTACTTAATGTGTTTGTATGGCAACGAGGAAATTGAGAAAAGGTATACTTTAAAATTCCCGCATTTATTATTTAAGAGGTGGCACCCTTACATTACAAATGTATTGCAACATGATGTTTCCAAATCAATTGCTGTGCAGGCTGTACTAGATTATTTTGACTTGAGTCCTGAGGAAGCACTTGCTTTTGGTGATGGAGATAATGATATCGACATGCTAGAGCAGGTTGGCTTTGGTATTGCAATGGGCAACGGTAGTGAAGCATTAAAAAGTGTCGCTAATTATGTAACGAAAAAATCAACAGAAGATGGTATTCATTATGCTCTACGTAAGCTGCAAATAATTTAATTATTTGAAAGTAAAATATGAATCAACCAGTCACTAAGAAAAAACTATATTTTTTTACGATACAACATGGATGAATGTTTTCATGGAGAAAATGTATTTAATCCATAATACTCATAATGTTGTCTCCTTTGAGTTATTATAAAGCTAACTATTAAAAATCATTACGCTTTAGATGGGGTGGATTTATGGCGCATCACGTACAATCTCTTATTGAACATTATGGATATTTTGGCATTATTCTTATCCTAATTGGGGGAATTGTCGGTCTGCCACTTCCTGATGAAATATTTTTGACATATGTAGGGTATAGCGTATATCGTGAAACTCTTGCACATATTCCAGCTTTAATCAGCGCTATGATAGGCGCGGCAGGGGGAATTACCCTGAGCTACTATATAGGCTATAAATTCGGGCTACCTTTATTACGAAAATACGGTTCGAAAGTCCATATTACAGAACAGAAAATTGATTTTACTAGAAAATTATTTGAAAAAATTGGACCAATATTATTATTAATAGGGTATTTTATCCCTGGAGTTCGTCATCTTACTGCATATATTGCAGCTATTAATAATTATCCTTATAAAAAATTTGCTTTCTTTGCTTATATGGGAGCAGCTTTATGGACATTTACTTTTATCACTTTAGGGAAGATACTTGGAGAGAAATGGCATTATGTTGAGCTATATTTATCCCGTTACAGTATTTATGTTATAGTATTGTTCATCATCATTATGTTCATCATTTATGTTGTTTTCAAAAGAAAGAATGCATCTAAATAAATTCAATAGTACAGAGCCGATTCCGGACTTAATTATGCGGATGATAATGGATGAAAGGTCTAATTCAATATTTATTGAATCAGACCTTTTTGCTATATTACGGTAATATTGCAAAGGAACGGACAGGGAATCCAGATGCTTTTTCAGGCTTTGGCACGATATTGAATATAGCAGCGCCCTTTGGAGGTAGCTTATCTAAATTTGTCATAAGCTCAATTTGATAAGTATCTTGCTCTAGCACAAAATATTCGCCGTCTAATTTTCCATTTCTACGGAAATCTGCTGCTGAATCTGTATCAAAAGTTTCGTGGCCAATAGCTCTTACTTGTCGTTCGTTGAATAAAAATTGTAATGCTTCTAATCCCCAGCCAGGAATATGATTATTGCCATCAGCGTCTTTGTTGCTGAAAGATTCTTTATCTGGCCAACGTTTACTCCAATCGGTACGGAACGCAACAAAGGTACCGGCTTCAATTTCCCCATGTTCAGCTTCAAAGTCAAGAATATCTTGAATACTTAACGTGTAGTCGTTATTTACTGCGGCTTCCTTCGATTTATCAATAACGATGAGTGGTAGTACTAGTTCTTTTAGCTCCAATTCCTCTAGATAGCGTGTATCTCGTACAAAATGGATAGGTGGGTCGATATGTGTTCCGTATTGCCCTGGGAAAGTGAATTGCTGTGCAAAGAAGCCATCCTCATGTGAAAATAATGTTTCAAATTTAGCATCAGCAAACATAAAGAAATGTGGAGAATTTGGACCAAATGTATGCGTTAAGTCTACCCATTTTTTTGATTTCAATAGTTGAATTGCTTGTAAAAGTTCGTTTGTCATAATAGTTCCCTGCTTTCTTTTAATTAGAATGGAAAAATAAAAAAGAGCCCTCCTTGAAGAAGAGGACTCTTGTGCAAAGCAACTAAAGTAAGTCTTCTCATCTTTCAAGGCAGAATTTTGCCAATTGGAATTAGCACCATACCTCTATAGGGCTGGTTGCTGAGACTTCATAGGGCCAATCCCTCCGTCTCTCTTGATAAGAAAAAATGCGATATAAGAATTTTCAGAAATAATGTGTACAAACACTTTAGCATATTTTTTTATAGTTTACAAGCTTGATAGGGATACAAGGTTAAAATTCATAAAGATGCTAAAGGTAAAAAAAGAGGCCCTCTTCAAAGGGCCAACTCTTCACCAACCTAAAATTAGTGTTAGCTTACAACAGCTACTTTCCGTAAATGTTATACGAAATCCATCTGGTGTATAGGTAGTATCGAATTTTACAGTAATGCCTGTTGAAGCAATTAACTTTTCAACTTCTGTTTTATTTGATTGTTGTGCTGCGTTCATAAGATCATGTGCAAATTGCTCAGATTCATCAATTTTATCCGTAAGTAATTGTGCTTGCTGCATAATAACCTTAATCCGATTCGCGGAAGTCTTTAATTTCTTTGTATTGACGATTGGAAATGGACTTCTATTCATTGGGGGTGTCGGCATTGCTAGATGATGGGAAGGGTGTTGATTTGTTGGTTGATTTGCCATTACCCATGCCGGATAGTAATGAGGATAGACAAAAAACGGATAAGGATTGTAATACAACTAAATTCCTCCTATCCTATAGCTGATACAGTATCTTATGTACAATATAGACTTTCTGTGTTAACAGCTGATGCTTTCAAGCCCTTTTGGGAATTGGTTCACGGCATTAGAATTTTTTAAGGCTTATTTCGACGATACGTTCCTTAACAAAAAGGAAGCCTTGTGTATGGTTAAGGCTTCCTTTCGTTATTGTTATTCTAGGGAAATCTATTGTTTATTTCTATCGAAGTGTAACGTTAGGAAGGTAGTAACTGCAGCAATCATCACCATTACGAATCCATATATAGGGGTATGAGCTAATGATTGGAGGTTAACAATCATTCCTCCAATGTATGATCCTAGAAAAATACCAATGTTAAAGGCCGAAATATTTAATGCTGAAGCCATTGAAATAGCCGATGGTGTATATTTTTCTGAAAGCTGAACGGCATAAAGCTGTAATCCTGGTACATTCATAAACATAAATAGCCCCATCATAAAGACCATTATTAATCCTATGATGGATGATTCTAAAAAGAAGTTGATGCCGAGTAGTGCTATTGCTAATCCTATAAAGATCATAAAGATAGAGCGTAAAGGGTTATTATTCGCAAAATGACCACCTAATGTATTACCAATGGCAACACAAATACCGTATACAACTAAGATCACGACAATTGCCTTTGGTGAGTAGCCCATATACTGCTCTAAAATAGGAGAAACATAGGTGTATACGACGAATGCGCCACCATACCCAATTGCAGTAATAAAGAGGATTAATAACATTCGAATATTCCCTAAAACTTTACCAATATCTAAAATCGATATTGGATTACCTTTCGATAAGTGACTTGGCACAAGCAGGGCATTACTAATTAATCCAATAATACCTATGATAACTATGAAAATAAACGACATTCGCCAATCAGTTACTTGTCCAATAAAAGTTCCTAGTGGGACACCAGTCACAGTTGCTAATGTTAGTCCTGTAAACATAAAAGCTATTGCACTTGCTCGTTTATTTGGTGCTACAACATCTGCAGCTATCACAGAGGCAATGGACATAAACACGCCATGTGCCAATGCTGAAATAACACGCCCAGTTAGTAGTAATGAAAATGAGGGTGCTAAGGCTGCAAGTAAATTACCGATAATAAACAGCGCCATAACGAGCAGTAACACATTTTTGCGACTAAGGCGCGATGTTAATGCTGTTAAAAGCGGTGCACCAATCGTTACACCTAGTGCATATATGGATACGGTTAAACCTGCAGTACTTAATGTTATATTAAAATCTTTTGTAATTAATGGTAGCAGTCCGATGCTTATAAATTCTGTAGAGCCGATACCAAATGCACTGATGGCAAGTGCAAGCAATGTGAATTTAGCATTTGGCGCTTTTGTAGCTTTCATTCTATTACTATCTCCTTTGATTTTTTGTATAGTGTATAGTAATATTCATACATGCCAGAAAGTTACGTAGGGTACTTTTAGTTACTTTTGAATATTACAGGAGGTTTACAATGAAAAAAGTTTATAATATTGGTGTCGAAGCCACTCTTGAAGTAATTGGGGGTAAATGGAAACCTATTATTCTTTGTCATCTTAACCACCATGGTCAGATTCGTACGAATGAATTTCGCCGATTGATTCCAGGCATTTCTCAAAAAATGCTAACAAGCCAATTACGTGAGTTAGAGCAGTCTGGATTAATTAATCGTAAGGTTTTCAATCAAGTACCGCCAAAAGTTGAATATTCGTTAACACCTTATGGTCAAGAGATGGACCCTGTGCTGAACATCCTTTGCACTTGGGGTGAAAAACATATCGAAATGCTACAAGATAAAGGTGAAGATGTACTGTTAATGCAACGTGACGAAGATATCGCAATAAAGCATACATCTTAAATAGATTGGAAAGAGACTGTCTGAAAAGTTTTCTATACTAAGAAAATAAGACAGTCTCTTTTATGTTTACAAGCTATCGTTTACATGACAAAATCAAACTCATCTGGGTTTGGTCCAACACGTTGATCTAGATTCATAGCGTTAATGATTGCCATCTCTTCATTAGTTAAATGGAAATCAAAAATATCAGCGTTTTGAATCATACGTTCTTTGCGCACAGATTTTGGGATTGTGACGATACCATGTTGAATATCCCAGCGCAAGATAACTTGAGGATTTGATTTCCCGTATTTTTCTGCTATTTTTGAAATAGTCTCATTATCAAGAAGTCCACCTTGCATTAATGGTGCCCAAGCTTCCAGTTGTATATTGTGCTCTTCACAGAATGAACGTAGCTCCGTTTGTTGTAATCGTGGATGTAGTTCCACTTGGTTAATAACGGGTTTGATACGAGCTGTTTTCAGAAGATCTTGTAAGTGTGATACATGGAAATTACATACCCCAATAGCTTTTATTTTCCCTTGCCCGTATAAATCTTCGAGTGCTCTCCAAGCTTCTGCAAATTTATTTTTACCTGGCCAATGAATAAGATAAAGGTCTAAATAATCTAGCCCTAATTTTTCTAAGCTATCCTCGTAAGCTGCGATTGTCTCTTCATAGCTCAGACCATCGTTCCAGACTTTAGATGTAATAAATAAATCTTCACGTTGTAAACCAGTAGATGCTAGCGCCTGTCTAATACCTTCACCAACCCCGGCCTCATTGCCATAAATAGCAGCAGTATCGATACTACGGTAACCGATCTCGATAGCATTTTTCACCATTTCCGCTGTAGCTTCATTTTCTACTTTAAATACGCCTAAACCCATTCCTGGCATTTGTAAGCCATTATTTAATGTGATTGTATCTTGTAAATGATTGATCATCTTTTTGTCCTCCGATTTTTGTTAGTACTTTGGTTGCTTTCTTATTATGCTTTCATGCCATAGCAAAAAAAAGTACGCACTTTTTGGTTTCATAGAAACGTGGAGGTAACTTTTGTGGAATATCAATGGTTCGCGGTAAGAAATTTTTATTAGGTCAAGTGGTTCAGCCTCTGTGTTATTTACAAATAATGGTATATTACCGAATATACAGTTTGTGGAAGGGGATTCAATGCTTGAAATAGAATAAGTAATTAATACTTTTAAAAAGGAGAGAGTGGGATGAATCGTTTAAATTTAATCACGTTGGGTGTAAAGGATATGATAAAGTCACTTAGTTTTTATCGTGAGGGTCTGGGATTTGAAGTGATGGTTTATGGTGAAGAAACAAACCCGGATGTTATTTTCTTTAATAATGGGGGGACAAAAATTTCCCTGTTTCCGATTGATCGTTTAGTAAAAGATATTAACGAAGCAAATCCACCTGTGATAGGAGATAGCTTTAACGGAATTACCCTCGCTTATAATGGAAAATCTAAAGAAGAGGTAGACCAAGTATTTGATTTAGCTAAAAAGGCAGGAGCTAAAATCGTCAAGGAGCCAGAAACAGTATTCTGGGGTGGCTATAGTGGCTATTTCCAAGATCCAAACGGCTATTATTGGGAAGTTGCCTATGGGGACATGTGGCAGTTTGATGATAATGATATGTTGATTATTACTAATAATTAAAGTTATAGACGTATTTGGGAAATCCAAATACGTTTTTTATGTTAGCTTGTTTTATGCAAGGCATAATTGATAGTTATCGCTCAACTTTTTAATGTTATCGATCCTACCTAACCCTATGATGTTCGAGCTTTTATTAAATGAATCTCTCACTTTACGTACAACGATTGAGTACAAATCTATGAAATCGTATAATACAGAATAACATTTATTTCTAAAATCTAGCTTAGATTGGGAGGACTACCATTGTATCGCATATTGTACATAGAAGACGAAAAAGAGATTGGTCAATGGGTTACAAAGGATTTAACAGAAAGAGGATATGAGGTTACATGGCTTGAATCTGGTGAAGGGATCGATCAGCACATGGCATCTAAGGATATTGCTATATTGGATGTAATGCTACCAGGCTTAGATGGCTTTTCGATTGGCAAAAGAATTAAGCGAGAAAATAAAGAAATCCCGATTTTAATGCTGTCAGCTCGAACTGCTGTAGAGGATAAAATAGAGGGACTTAACTTCGCAGATGATTATTTGACGAAGCCATTTCATCCAGATGAACTTATAGCCCGTGTAGAGGTTTTACTAAGAAGATATCAAAAGAATGATGATGTGTTAGATCTTCAGCATCTAAAAATTTATACGAAAGATATGCGGATTATCAATAAGCAGACCGATGAAGAAATTCAATTAACAGGTAAGCAGTTCTATTTATTACAGTATTTTATTCGCCACTTAAATCAAATTTTAACGAAGGAACAGCTTTATGAAGGTGTTTGGGGTGAAAGTTACATAGAAGGCGATAAAACATTAATGGTGCATATTCGATACTTAAGAGAAAAAATAGAAATTAATCCAGCCAAACCGACGATTATCGAAACTATTCGAGGTATTGGATATAGGGTGAAGCTATGAAATTTTTTCGATCATTATTAGCAAAGTATATGTTGATTATTTTTTTAGCCATCTCTATTGTTCAATTATCATACTTTGCTATTGCCGCTTTTATGTTTGGAATAGGAAAAACTGATTTTTCAAGTGTAGTTCTCAGAGAAAGCGAAGTAGAGGAAAAATGGCTTGTAGAAGCTAAAAATATAAAAAATGTCAATGAGGAAACCATTGCTCAACATTTTAAAAATTGGGAGGATCAGTACCCTAAATCATCCATGTTCTGGGTAAGTGAGGACGGTACATTACTTACAACATTAAATGTGACAGAGCAATTACCATTAAAATGGACGCCAGCATTTACGACAAAATTTATAAAAGAGCATTATGGGGAAGATCCGTTTACAGTTATAGCTTTTTTAGGACAGGACGAATCAAATGGGTTTATCGTTTTTGAGATTCCTAGAGAGGTTTTTAATCCACCGCTTAAAAATGTTTATGAACAGTATGGGAACCTTTTGATTGTTGGCGTTTTTGTCATTATTTTATTTTTCATTGCAATATCCTTTTTATTCTTCAGAGGGATTCGAAAACGACTATTGCACCTTCAGGAAGCGATGGAAATTCGTGATGTAGACGGCTTACCTATTGCAACGAAGGTCAAGAAGAAGGATGAAATTGGTCAGCTTGAACAAAGTTTTAATCGCATGGTATGTGAGCTTAGGGAAAGTAAGAATCGTGAACAGAAGGAAGAACAGCTAAGACGCGAATTGATTGCTAATTTATCACATGATTTACGCACACCATTAACGAAAATACGGGCACAATCATATTCAGTTAGCAAAGAGGTAATATCAGAGAATGGAAAACAAGCGATTAAGGCAATGGAAACATCGATTGTTAATATCGACGCGTTAATAGAAAACTTAATGTCTTATACATTGCTGACCGCTAGTAAATATAAATTTGAGGCGAAAGAAATCAACGTTATACGTTTTGTGCGTGAGCAAATGACTACATGGTATCCAGTGTTTGAAAAGGAAGGCTTTGAAATCAATATTGAGCTACAGCCATTTGAGAAAAATGAATGGCAAATTGACCCGATTTGGCTTGGACGTATATTTGATAATTTATTTCAAAATATATTACGTCATGCGAGCAGCGGGAAATATATTGGCGTCGAAACCGAATCAACGGAGCGCTATGATGCATTTATTATAAAGGATCACGGAAATGGAATGAAAAATGAATCCAATGCGAAAGGAGCCGGTATCGGCTTATCGATTGTTGATATTATGGTGAAGGGCATGGATTTAGATTGGGCTATTGAGTCAAGCGAATCCGGCACACAGATTAAAATTAAACATTACAAATAGAATTTTTCATGAAGCATGCTAAGACATGCTTCTAATTGTTCAAACAGTATGCCAGCAAAGCTTAGGGCATGCTGTTTTTTGTTTCCTGAGCTATTTAAATAACGTATGTCATGCGAATTAGTTGATTGGAGAGTAGTTGGAGCGAGCAAAGCGAGCGAAGTGGCTCATCGAACGCCCCCAGCCGGAACAGAAATCAACCCACGTTACGATAAAGTATCTTTTTTAAACAAAATTTAACCTTGGACCTTACCTGTTTTTAACCTTCATTTCTTATGATAATTACAGAGGTGAGGACAATGGAATATATCGTACAAACAGAAAACTTATCAAAAAGCTTTGCTAAAGAGCAAGCTGTATCAAATATTAATTTAAAAATACGTAAAGGTGAAATATATGGGTTTTTAGGACCGAATGGAGCAGGAAAAACTACAACGATTCGTATGCTTCTAGGTCTAATGAAGCCATCTTCTGGGACAATCAAAATCTTCCAAAAAGATTTAAAGAAGGAACGAATTAATATTTTAGCAAAGGTTGGTTCATTAGTAGAGAACCCTTCCTATTATCCACATTTAACGGCCTATGAAAATTTAGAAGCATTAAGAAAAATTTTAGGTGTACCGAAGTCACGCATCGATGAAGTATTAGAAATTGTTCGTTTGAAGGATGCTGCAAATAAAAAAGTAAAAGGCTTTTCTCTTGGGATGAAGCAACGTTTAGGTATTGCTGCATCATTGTTACATAACCCTGAATTACTTATTTTAGATGAACCAACGAATGGACTTGATCCATCTGGTATTATCGAAATTCGTAATTTGATTAAACGACTTCCTAAAGAATATGGCATGACAATTATTATTTCGAGCCATCTATTATCTGAAATAGATCAAATGGCAACGCAAGTGGGCATTGTGACAAAGGGGAAAATGATTTTCCAAGATTCAATTGAAGCAATGCGTAGATTTGCTCAGCCAAAGGTAGTCATTAAAGTGAGCTATAGTGAAAAGGGCTGGCGTTCACTAGTTGCAAATGGTATTAAAGCAGAGCATAAGGATGACCTCATTTTATTCGATGAATGCTCAGATGAAAAAGTAGCACATATTGTACAAATCCTTGTACAAGAAGGTATTTCGGTTTATCGAGTAGAGGAAGAAAAACGATCTTTAGAGGAGATTTTCCTTCAAATGACAACAGGAGAGCAAGCGCTATGATAGGAAAACTATTAACTTCTGACTTTTTGAAAATTAAACGCAAAGGATTATGGTTTTTAACAGCTTTAGGACCAATCGGAGTTGTTGCCATGCAAATGGTGAATTACGGTATAAGGAAGGACTATTTGTTAGAGCAAAGCGAGGACGATTGGGGCTACTACTTATCAAATGTTCATGCATTTACCCCACTTGCTATCGTTTTAGGGATTGCTATTTTAACTTCATTTATAGCGAGCATTGAAAATGAAACCAATGCGTGGAAGCAACTAATTGCACTGCCTGTTTCTAAATTAACAGTGTATTTATCAAAATTCACTGTTCTAGCAATTTTATTGTTTATGTCTTCTACGATTTTAATGCTATTGTCAATGGCTTATGGAGTGTTTTTAGATTTAGGTGACAGCATACCATATGCGGAAATTGCTAAATTTGCTTATTATCCATTTTTTGCTTCGTTGCCAATATTGGCACTTCAGCTTTGGATTGCAAGCGTTTGTCATAATCAGGGGATACCCATTACAGTAGGTATTTTTGGTGTGATTTTTGCTTATTCGTCATTTGTATTGCCTGACTGGATGATTTGGAAATGGCCATCGTTAATGAATCAATGGGATGAGCCCATTATTAATGTCATGCTTGGAGTAGGCATAGGTATTTTACTGTATATTATCGGAATGATAGATTTTGCAAGAAGGGATGTAAAGTAATGGGGTCTATACTGAGCGCTGAATGGTTTAAATTACGCAAATCTAAAATGGTGCCATTAATTTTTGCGGGGCCTATAATCGGGCTTTTTATCGGATTAACATCAAATTTTAGTGACATGTCAAATTCTGGGGTTAATGAATGGTATAGCTCATTAATTTCTATGAATTTATTGTATGCATTATTATTTCTACCTTTAATTTCAGGAGTATTTGCGAGTCTTATTTGTCGATATGAACATCAATCTGGTGGCTGGAAACAACTTTTAGCACTACCTGTGACAAGAGGGAAAGTGTTTGTTGCAAAGTATGTCTTAATTATGCTTCTTGTGATGGCGATGCAAATACTATATTTATGTTCTATATATATAGTGGGTATTATGAAAGGCTACTCAGATCCTTTCCCAATGGAAATTGTATGGAAAAGTATTCTTGGCGGATGGCTAGCGACAATGCCATTAGTAGCGTTGCAGCTATGGACATCCATCATGTTTAAAAGTTTTGCTGCTCCATTTGCAGTAAACGTTACTTTTACTTTACCGTCTATATTAGCAGTCAATTCTGCACGTTTTGGCCCTTACTATCCATGGGGACAGCCCTTCTTGATGATGAATATAGGTGGCAATACAGGTGATGTATTCTTCGTGCCTTGGGATCAATTATTAACAGTTGTAGGAGGAGGATTCGTACTGTTTTTCCTTGGAGGATATTTATATTTCCAACGAAAAGCTGTATAAAATGAATGGGGATTTACTTGGGATCCCCATTTATTATTATTCCTCACCATTCTGGAAACTTTTAAGGGAGATTTTTAAAAATGGTATTTGTTAAAAAGAGTTTTTTATTCATTTCAGCATTATTTCTTTTGGTATCTCTAGCGGGCTGTGGAAAGGGAGAAGCTATTAAGGATGCTGCAAAATATACATCAGCGATTGAAGATATCGATATTCCAAATGACGTGAAAGTAATAGGTTTTGGAGAAGCAACACATGGAAATGTTGAATTCCAAACATTAAAGAAGGATGTATTTCAGGCTCTTATTAAAAATGAAAATGTTCGTGTTTTTGTATTAGAAGGTGACTTCGGTGGTGCTCAGCAAATTAATCAATTTATTTTAAATGGTACTGGCACAGCTGAGGAAGCGGTAAAAGCGTTGGATTATGGTATTTATAAAACAGAGCAAATGATTGAGTTTGTTCAGTGGATGCATGATTATAACATGGCTGCAGATGAGAAGGATAAAATTTATTTTTACGGAAACGATATGCAACGCTATGACGATAGTAAAAAAGGATTATTAAACTATTACGAAGTGGTTAATAGCGAAGGTGCTAAGAAATATAAGGCACAGTTAAAAGATGTGACGAATAAAACAATGAGAGATTTATCAGCTAGTGAGCTACAGGAGCTCGATAAAAATATTGATGCAATCATAAAAGATTTACACTCTAATAAAGATTCTTATGAAAAGCAATCATCGAAAGAAGCTTATTTATTTGCTGTTCAATATGCACAAATCATCAAGCAACGCACGCAATTATTTTTAAATGACAGCAATTATATGAGTCTTCGTGATGAGTATTTAGCGAAAAACTTGCAATGGATCGTTGATTTTGAAGCGGCTCAAGGTCATGATAAAGTACTAATGTCTGCTCATAATGGGCATATAGAGAAAACTTCAGCGAATACGGCAGGATACAAATCTATGGGTCAACATTTAGACGAAGTGTATAACGATGCGTACTTTGCTATTGGAACTGACTTTGTAAACAATACGTTTCAGGCACAAAATGGGTCTGGCGAAAGAAAAGATCATACAATTGAGCATCATAATGCATTACTAGATGCTTTCAGCGAAGTGAAGGAAAATATATTCTATGTAGACTTTAAAAAAGCTAATGAATCTCAGGATTTAGCTGACATCTTAGCAAAAAAACAAAGAATGGGTAATATCGGAGATGACTTTAGCTTTTGGTACAAGTTCACACAGATGCTTTATACAATTAAAATGACACCAATTGAGGCATATGACGGCATTATAATTGTTCAAGAAGCAACGCCAACAAAGGTTATTGAATAGTGTGGAGAAAAACTATTATGACAATGAAATTAAAGGATGATCTATGGCAAAATGAGGTTTAGATAATGTATATTTCCGTTTCCTAACACCTTCTATAACTAAGTATTGAATACCTCAATTATGTTAATGATAAAAAAGAGGAGGTGTGGAAACGATGGCACAAGAAATTCTTTGTGAAGTCAATAACTGTACATTTTGGAACTCTGGAAACAGATGTGGTGCAGAAAAAATCTATGTTGTAAGTCAAAAGGGACAGCAGGCGTCTAATAGTGAGGAAACAGATTGTAAGACATTTAATCCTGAAAAGCATTAAATCTAAAGGGTAACCATATTAATGGTTACCCTTTTCCCATATTTTTATAAATAGACCTCATTTTTTTCCTTGTTAAATAAGAGCGCATGAGCGTTTTTTACTTTTTCCTCTACATAATCTAAGGAATACTGTCCATAGGAATCGGTTAAATCGCCAATTGCACGAGATAAATTATCAATAACAGGAATCATCGTTTCTGAGTGAGTAAGTTTTTCACCTTTATTCATTTTATCAGTAATTTCATGAGCAAGATGTTGAATCTTTCTTAGTCGCAATTTTTCAGATTGCATGGAATCCTCCTTATTGAACAAAATAATGATGCTTAAATATATGTCAAACAGTATGATTTCATGAATGGCTCTGGCAGGCGTTTAAAAGCTTAGATCCGACTCAAAAGTGTTCGGGTCCCCATTAAAACTACTAAAGCGGAGAAGATTGGTGATGCGTCAAACAAATTGGAGCTAATTAGCAATGGAGGTATAATTACTGTAAAATAAAAACTTATAATCTGTGAGGTAAATGTTAAGACGAGAACTTATTCAAAAGTAGCGGATATTATCCTAGGTTTGCATATGAAATTTTTGTACAGACAGATTATGAGCTAGCTAGAAAAAGGGGAGCAAAGCGGGAGATGATTGCATTCGGAAGCTATGAAAAAGCAGAGGAAATGTTTTTGAACAGGTATCACGCAGCATCGAACCTTTAATTAAAGGAGCATATTCCTCAGGGAAAATGCAGATATTGTGATTACTAAATGATGTAGGTTCTCCATATTTTCTTCAGGAGGTTTATATGGTTAAACATATTTATGTCATTAGACATTGCGAAGCTAAGGGACAGTCACCGGATGCTTCTTTAACAGAACAGGGCTTTCTTCAGGCCGAAGTTTTAGCCGAGTTTTTCGCTGACAAAAAAATTGATCGAATTATTACTAGTCCCTTTTTACGAGCAATTCAAACTATAGAACCACTGAGTAAGAGGGGAAATATAACTGTTGAAATTGACGAACGCCTTTCAGAACGTATATTAAGCACGAGTGATTTGCTCGATTGGTATGAGAAACTTCGAGCAACTTTTACCGATATGGAGTTAAAGTTTGAGGGTGGAGAGTCAAGTAATGAAGCGATGGAGCGTATCGTTAACGCTGTTGAGGAAACTTTCAAAAGTGAGTCCGAACATACCATTATCGTTAGTCATGGAAATATCATAACCTTACTGTTAAAAAATTATCATAATGATGTAGACTTTCAATTTTGGACTCAATTAAAAAATCCAGATGTTTTTAGGCTAAGTATTAAGGATCATGAAATGACTCTAGAACATATATGGGAATGACGAAAATTTAGGTGGATATCCTTCCTATTTAATAAAAGTTGGATGTCATTAGTTAAAACGTATTCGTGTGCTAAGTTGATTGCCGTTCCAACTGGACGCCCCACATTATGCAGATGAGCTAAATATTTTGTGATAAAAGGAAGCGAGGAAGAAAGATGGATAGGTTATTGCAAGATATCGTTACTTGGATTAAAAAGGAAGATAGATCAATTGTTATTGGTATTTCAGGACATGGTGCAGCAGGAAAAACAACATTTGCTAATAAACTTATCAACTGTTTAAACCAAAGTGAAGTGAATTATATGAATACAGACCCGTATATTGTTAGTTCGGATATACGCAAGCATTCAATTATCAACTATAATTTTCGAAACGAACAGCATCATTTTAAAATGACCGCTTGCCATCCAGCGGCACATCATTTACCTTCTTTGGAAAGGGATATTCAGATGGTTAGAGAAGGTCTGGATTTATTGACAATTGATACGCATTATATGAAAAGTGCATTAATTTCTTCAAAAACTAACATAACCATTGTTGAGGGAATGAGTGTAGCATTTATTAATCCGAAATTATTTGATTTGAAAATCTACTTTTATACAGATGGTGAGACGGAATTAAAAAGAAGGTCGAGTCGTGATGTAATGGAAAGGGGAGCTGATATTAATTATTTAAAGCACTCCCATGAAGAACGTCGAATCCAATATGAATTGTTTATGCATTCGTATAGTGAGCATTTTGATATCATTTTTAAAACTTTTGATGAAACAGTACGTCTAGAAAAAAATACATTTAAATTTTAACTATAGTTAAAGCCTTCATGTTTCCAGGCAGAAGACTCAATATTGAATTTCATGTTCAGAAGATTCTATTTAGGACAGGCGAACTTTCATGTTCCTCAATAATTCCGATGTGAGATAGGATTGGTAAATGTATCGTCTCAAAAGGCTTATGTTTTTTACTTTTTGAGTTTTTTTAATAATCTATCATGTAATTTTGTAAATAGCAGTAAAGTCAAAATTGTTCCAAGGAATGCCGAAAGCATGTCCCATTGTGCATCCCAGCGATCGCCCTGCATACCTAAAAAATCTTTGGCCCCTTTACTTCCTTTTGAAATTCTTGTACTGAGCCATTCAATAATTTCATAGAGAGCAGCAATAGCAAGCATAATGCTTATTGTTATGCCCGTTAGCCAAGCACCTTTTACTAGTGGTGTTTTTCGTATTAATATTTCTCTTATGACAATGGCCATCAAACCTTTTAAGAAATGCCCAAATCGGTCGTAGTCATTGCGTTTTAAGTAAAACTCTTCTTTAATCCAGTTGAAAAGTGGAACCTCCGAATAAGTATAGTGCCCACCAATAAATGTTAAAATAGACAAAAGGGCAATGATAAAATAAGAAAACGTTGTAAAGCGAAACTTGTTATAAATAGCGATTACAATAATAATGGCAACGACAGCAGGACTTACTTCTGCGACCCAGTCCAAATAGGATGCTGGTTTTATGACAGACCACACGAAAATGATAAGTACTATTAACAACAAAATTACATGTATTTTCCGATGTTTATCTTTTTTCAAAACGAACACTCCTTTTGTCTAAAGTATAGGGATATAGTAAATAGCTTATACACCTTTACATAAGACAGGAGTAAAAAAGCGCCTAGTCATATTGCACTGACGCTTTGTAAAAAATTTTTATACCATTTTTAATAACGCCTCTACCCCAGACATTCCTTCCGTAATACCAAGCTGATGCGCTTCATATGTCACGGATTCTAATGGAGCCGTCAATAGCTCATCAATTGTTTTCACACCAACTGCTCGACCAGCAATAATTTTGCGGTCTGCTAAACGATCATTTAATAGTCCAACATCTAAAGCTCCACACATAATGTAGCCCGTATCATTTGAAATTGTCAGCAGGGTTGTTTTTGGTAGTTGAACAATTATCGCAGTGAAAAAATTGCCTTTAATCATAATAGGCTCAATTGTTACCATCCGAAATCACTCCTTTTCTCTATATACATATGGCAATAGATAAAAAGGTGTTCGACATTTTCACTAAAAATTATTTGTTACCTAAAATAAAACGAACGGCGAATGTGTTATGTGAGAAGATATATTCTTAGTAAGTTTGTTGATTTCCGTTTCGACTACTCTTGGGGATTACGTCACAGACTGGAGTTTTTGTACGAAAGCGCCAAGGTTGGAACAGGAATCAATACCTCGATTGACATATAGTTTTTCCAACAAAATGAAGAAAAGAATCAACCCGTTTCATAAGAGTTGATTCTTTAAAATTATTTAGTATAAGAAAGCATAGCAGTTTGCTTGAAATTTTTTAATGCAACCGTTGCCTCGTTTTTAGTTTTATACTCGAACATACGGTAAGTATTTTGTTCAAAAACTGTAATAATCCACATAATGAAAGATCCCCTTTGTTGGTTTTTTTTGTGCTATAACAGATGATGAAATAATTGATTTTATCTCTTGTTGTTATATATCAGTCGTGTCTTTCATTCATTTTACATCAATTAGTGAAAAAAGAAAGTACATTATGAGTGTTTTCACATTTCGTTCAAAATATGATAGGGAATTTAATTTGTAAGAGGGGAAAACAGCCAAACCTTCACAAGTATAATTCAATGTAATTCGTAAATAGTAAGTTGACGGAGTTATGTGAATTTGAACTTGGGAGGTGATGCTTATGACACGTAAATATGTATTGGTTTTATCCCTTTGTTTTTTAATCATATCGGTATTTTTTACAGAGCTGACAACTTATGCGGATAAAGGTCGACCTTATTATGAGGAGACAGGGGAAGTTGTTTGGGATATTAACACAAAAGACAAAATAATTGCTCTTACCTTTGACGATGGACCTCATCCTAAATATACAGCAGCTATTTTAGATTTATTGGCAAAGTATGATGCAAAGGCTACGTTTTTTATTATTGGGAAAAATGCAGAAAAATATCCAGACCTTGTTTTACGATCTTATTCTGAAGGGCATGAGCTGGCCAATCATACGTATTCACATCCGTTTAAAGCTTCCGTAGCTGAATTACAGGCACAACTACGTAAGACAAAGGAAATAATTTATGGTATTACTGGATTTGCACCAGTTTTGTTTCGTCCTGTAGGCGGTTACTATAATGATCAAATGATCAATTCCGCTGTTAAGGATGGATATAAAGTAGTTATGTGGTCTTGGCATCAGGATACTCAAGATTGGAAACAGCCAGGGGTTAACAAAATTGTCCAAAAAGTGATGAAGGGGTCGAAGCCTGGAGATGTTATTTTGTTTCATGATGGAGGCGGCGATCGAACGCAGACCATTAAGGCACTGGAAAAAATCTTACCAGAACTTAAAAAACAAGGTTATACTTTTGTCACAATATCCGAGTTGATTAAAAGCAAACAGCAACAAGAGCAAGTGCAATAAGAAAAATAAGCCATCTCAGAGATTGAAATGGCTTATTTTTTTCTTCTGTCATACGCAGCGGATAGGTATTATTTACAATTTCGATATTACCAAAATAATAGTGGTGCTAGTGCAATCCCGGCAACCGCTCCAAGTGCGATTCCAACGCCAAAACCTGCTCCTCCAAAACCCCAACCCCAATAACCTAAACCATAACCGCCAAATCGTCTATCAGGTAGAATCCATACCTGTCTTCTATCCACCCTAGTTATTTCTCCGTAATGTACTCTGCCACATGTTTCTGTAATTCTTACACGTTTGCCATGATATTGACGACAAAGATTATAAGTATCAGCTGGATTCACAAACTATCCCTCCTTTCTACTTCCTTACAAGCTAATATATGCGGTTGCAATCATTATCACTAGCCGATTGTCTACTTCGAACATAAGCTATAGTAAGGAGGGAATGTATGTCAGTAATACCAACAGATGAGTGGCTCAATGAATTAATAGCTAGTCAAAGGCTTAATGATAGTAAAAATCTTGAGGACTTACAACGCTCTATTCTTTGCGATCGTTTAGTAGAGATTTTTATTGGTGGGTCTCCAGATGAAATACAATTTGAACTACAGCAACAGGGGCTGTTTAAATCACATGAAAAAATAGACATTAACAAGTTGAAAAAACAAAACGTTTGGGAAGTAGTACAGACGGAATTTATATATTTAAAAGAGAGATGGAGCGGACCAACTATACCAATCTATATCTTTCCAATCACACAAGAGCAAACGATTACGAATAAAAACGGCGTTGCCTATCCAAATGCTTTGTTTTTATATATTGGAGAGCTTGAAAAGCAGGAGCTTAAAGCGTTATTTGCGCATGAGTATAATCACGTTTGTCGTCTGCAATATTTAAATAAACCTCTGGATAAGGTGACGTTGTTAGATTCTTTAATTTTAGAGGGATTAGCAGAATGTGCAGTGGAGGAGATTTACGGTGATAGATGGTTAGCGCCATGGTTGAGTTCCTACTCAGTAGATAAAATGCTAGAAATTTGGAAGGAACATTTTTTACCTCATATCAATATACAAGGGTTAAATAACCATGCTGAATTTTTATATGGCGGAAAGCTTCCTCAATGGATAGGGTATTGCATTGGTTATGAAATAGTAAGGTCATATATTAGAAATCATTCAGCCAATAGCCTACATGTAAAAAGCTCAAAAGAACTACTTACTGGATCTGATTTTCCATTATAAGACGATATCTATATAAAAATAGCCAGTTGCCGATTCACCACTCGACAACTGGTCCTTTTTTTCATTATAACGGGTGGTGATTTTCTTCCGGCTAGGCGCTTTGTTGCTGCCGCTACGCTTTCGCACAGAAAAACATTTGTTGCTGCCGCTACGCTTTCGCACAGAAAAACATTTGCAGCTGCCGCTTCGCTGCAGGGTCTTCTAATCCCCAAGGAGTCGCTTCAACCACACATAGCATACGTTTTAAAAATATCAGCTCCAACAATCGATGATGAGCTAGATAGCGATAATTCCTATTGCTACAGCAATGAATAGTAAAGTAATGCTCAATCCCCACATCCAGAAGAAAGAGTATTTTAAGTGTTTTCCCATTTCTAACCCTGATAAGCCTAAAGCTAACCAAACAGCAGGGGCAAGTGGCGATACAAATGTACCTACAATATTACCAATAATCATTGCATAGGCAGTTGAAAGAGAATCAATATCGAAAGATAAGCCAATTTGTTCAACTACAGGGAATAAAGCGAAATAATATGCATCCGTACTTAATAATAAATCAAATGGTACCCCTAAAACCCCGATAATGATATGTAAATAAGATGATAGGGCAGATGGTAGAATGTGTACGGCGTTGTTGGCAATTGCAGTTAACATCCCAGTACCATTCAGGATGCCTAAAAATAATCCGGCGGCAATAATGATAGACGCCATCGTTAAGGCATTCGGTGCATGTGCTCGTACACGTTCCATCTGCTCTTTAGGAGAACGATAGTTGATTGGTAAGGCGATGGCCACGCCAATTAAAAAGGCTAATCCTGCTGGTAAAATACCTGCAACTAAAATTCCGATAACAAGAACCGTAACAATAGCATTAATCCACAATAGTTTTGGTCGTTGTAAGCTTGTGTCTACTTCTGATGAAACAACACCTTGTGTAATAGCAAGATCATCATTTGTGAAGTCAAGGGTACCGTATTGTTTTAGAATACGGCGCTTTTCTCTAAAACCAAGGAACACCGCTAAAGCTATCATTAACAAGACACCAATGATTTGGATAGTAATTAAAGGATACCAAAGTTCAGTGACATCCGTCTTTAAAACTGAAGCAACACGCCCTAATGGACCACCCCAAGGAATCATATTTATAACTGCTGCCGCTCCCCCAACTAATAACAGCAATAAATATGGATTCATGCGTAAACGTAAATATAATGGCAATAATGCTGGGATTGTAATTAAAAATGTTGAAGCACCAGAGCCATCTAGTTGCGCTACTACAGCAATTATTACTGTTATTACTGCAACAACAATAATGTTTCCTTTTGAAAGCGCAATCATTTTATTGATCAATGGTTCGAATAATCCAACATCCTGCATAATACCAAAGAAAATAATCGCAAAAATAAACATAACAGCTACGTTCATCACAGAGCTTAATCCAGAACTAAAGAATTCTCCTAATTCATCAAAATTAAAGCCAGCTATAAATGCTGCCACGATAGGTGGTATTACCATTGCGACAAGTGGTGATACACGACCACTAATAAGTAGAGCGACAATAATAATAATGGTTAAAAATCCGATTATACTTAAACTCAAAAATATTCCCTCCCTTTGTGAAACCATTCAGATTATTTAAAAAATATCATAGTACCAAAGAGAGGAAAACAATATAGTCATATGTTAAATAAAGAATATAATATTAGTTTTGTTCATAAGTTTCATGATATACATATTTTCGTTCAGGTCTTCCGACGGTGCCGTAAATCAATTTTGTCTGTAAAAACTGTTCGCCAACTAAGTATTCTAAATAACGGCGGGCTGTTGAACGACTTGAACCGATGAGTTCGCTTAATTGTGAGGCTGTAAGCTCCTGGGTTTTGAGATCTTCGAAAATGCTTTTAACAATTTGTAATGTGTGAAAATCTATCCCTTTTACAAACGTTTCTTCAACTATTATTTTATTGCTAGATTCCCTATAAAATAATGAATCAAGATCCTTTTGAGTGACATTTTTGCTATTTTGAAATAAATGATGTTCCTGTAAATATTTCTGAAAGGCTCTTTGAAGTCGAAGCTCTTCAAAGGGTTTTATTAAGTAATCTGAGATTCCTAAGTCTACTATATCCTTTATTAAACTTATTTCCGTCGCTGCTGAGATTACGATAATTTTTATAGATGGATAAAGATGGCGTATATGGCTTACTAATGAGCTCCCTTCAACATCTGGAATATACAAATCGGTTAATACAATTTCTGGTAAAATAGAGGTCGTCTTTAGCTTTTCAATCGTTTCTTTTCCTGTACGTAAATTTTCAGTAACGATAAATCCGTTTATATTATGAACATAATCTGCGTGAATTTTTGCTACTCTAAAGTCATCTTCAATAATCCATACACTTTTTGATATTGTCATTCTCCACGTCTCCTTTAGGAACTATTATTAAAAAACATGCTCCTGATAAATCACCTGAATCCAATAAAATATCTCCATTTATCTCCTGAAGGGCTTTTTTGCTTATAGCTAGTCCATGTCCGCGATCTAACCCTTCTTTAGTGGATACACCTTTTGTAAAAATTTTATCGTAAATAGTATTATCAATACCCGGGCCATTATCTTGAATCTCAAATAAGTAATGGTTTTTATAATTGTTGATAGATAGTTGAATTACTTTATTTGAGGATTCCCAGCTTTTTAAAGTTTCAATAGCATTCTGAAGTACATTACCAAGAGCTGTTAAAATAGCGTTTTCTTGCTGTTTGGATAATTCGATTGAGGAAGAAATGTCATTTAGCTCGAGTTTGATGCCTAGTTCTGCGGCTTCTGCAATTTTCCCCTGTATTAATGCAAGTAGAAGAGGGGTTGTTACATTACTATTTAAAAAAGCTTGATTTTTAAGTTGTATGTTTCGTTCTTCTTTAATAAATTCAATCGCTTCGTTGTAATGCTTATGAACAAGCAAACCTAAAATGATATGGAGCTTATTAGCAAATTCATGAGTATATGCTCGTTGAACATTTGCATATTGCTTCATCTGTTTTAATTCATCAATGATTTTTTGAATATCTACTTTTTTTCTAAAGGTGTATAATGAACCAATTTTCCTTTTCTTTTCAACTAAAGGCGTTTTATTTAAAATGATAATATGCTCATCAAGTGGTAGCTCTAAATTATAAATGTTTTTCTCTGCAACAATTTTAGGCGTAAAAATATGTTCAATCTTTGCACCCATCCAATCTGATAGAGACTTATTATGAGCGGAATCTAACATTTCGTAAGCACTGCTATTAATAGTCGTAATTTGATTAAACTGATCGACAGCTATTATACCCTCGGCTGTTGTTTCTAAAATGACCTTGTTTTGTTGATATAATTTAGCGATTTGAATAGGTTCCATATTAAACAATAATTTTTTAATATAAATGGAAATAGCTATTGCACCTAATATGCCTATTAAAAGAATAATTAACGTGTATTTAATCCATTTGTGCATATAGCTTTCGATGATCGTGTCGATATTTTCTGTTAAAAAACCGACAGATACAACACCAATAATTTTATTGTCTATTATGATGGGAGCTTTACCACGAATAGATTCGCCTAATGACCCCATGGTTTTAGAAATATAAGCTTGTCTATCTAGCAATGCGGCATCATTGTCTCCACCAACCATTTTCTCTCCAATTTTATCTTTTATAGGATGTGAATAACGAATTCCTTGAGAATTTCCAACGACAATAAATGCTGCGTCAGTTTCTTTTCTTAAAGGCTCGACAATTGGTTGAATAATTTCACTTGGATTTTCTTTATCAAATGCTGCTGTGATTTCTTCCATAGATGCGAGAGTTTTAGCAATATTTAATGCTTCCGCTCCCATCTGTTTTTCTGTCGTATCCCGGATATGCTCTTGCAATAGATACATGAACATTCCACATATTAAAAGGATTAGGATACTTATTAAAAAAATCATTCTAACTGTAAGAGATCGGAACCAATTTCTCATATTTCACCTCTATGTAGTTTGATACTCGTAACTGCTACCTTTACGGAAAAATAAAAATATCTCAAAAATAGCGCATTTGTCTGATGATTAGTCTATCATAAATAGCCAATAAATAGAGGAGGACCCTCAAGCTTGATCTACTGTAGGATAGTGGGAAAACAAGATGATTTGGGCTCATCAGCAAAAGATGTGGATGACATTTGTTAAAACGTATCTGTGTAAATAAGTTGATTGGAGTGAAAGTAATGTCGAATGAACTTAAAAATGTATTACCACCAATTATTGATTTATCAACGAAGGTGTTAATCGTTGGCTCAATGCCAGGAAAGCAATCATTAGAGAAGCAACAATATTATGGAAACCCACGTAATCACTTTTGGCCGATTATTGGGGGAATAATAGGGATGGATGTACCTCAGGAGTATGGACAAAGATTAAAATGGCTAAAGGATCATCATATTGGTCTCTGGGATACAATAGAATCGTGTGAGCGTAAAGGGAGCTTAGATGCGGCCATTCGTAATGAAAAACCGAATGATTTTAAAACCCTTTTCGAGCACTATCCTAATATTGAGTTAGTGCTCTTTAATGGCGCAAAATTATTCGAAATTTTTAAAAAGCATATTGGCCTTGAAGTTTTAGATGGTCGAGCATATCAAAAAATGCCTTCGACTAGTCCAATACCAGGTAAAAATATTAAATCCTTTGAAGAAAAGCTGGAGGATTGGCGAGTGATGGATTCTTTTTTGCCTAGATAATGACATGACAAAAAATCCCCGCTGATTTTGACGGAGAGGTTTATAATAGGGCATTACGGCCAAAGTTAGTAAGATTCTACGGCGCAATAATAGAATTTAAAATGAAGGTACGACTTTTTTTGGAAAACATACCTTGTAAATACGAATACGGTTTAGAACGACTGAATACAAAGCTAATGGGCAATTTGCTCAACGGTTATTAGCCCTTTTACATATATTGAATTATGTAAAGGGAGGGGTTTATCATGTACAATCCATATGAAGAAATTGTGCCACTGCCAGAACCCGGTTTCGAACCATCATTTGGACTTCCTGGTTTTAGACCACCACCATCGTTCGGCCCGCCTAGTTTTGGTCCATCACCGCCGTTTGGCCCGCCTAGTTTTGGTCCATCACCGCCGTTTGGCCCGCCAGGTTTCGGCCCGCCGCCATCATTTGGACCACCTAGTTTTGGCCCGCCACCAGCAGGTCAAATGCCTCTTGGTCCACCGCCTAGCTTTGTGCCATCACTGCCACCTTTTGGAATAGGTACAAGTGGTATTCAAGCTTGCTTATTTAGAAATACGTATATATGGATGTTTAATGGAGCAGGCTTTTGGTTCTTCCTAACTGCTGTAGGAAGAGAGTTTATTGCAGGGTTCCGTTGGAGTAACAGAAGTGGTTGGCGCTTCCAAACTATTGCAAGAAGAAATATTCGCTCGTATGAATGTTCGAGATGGTAATTAGGCGTATTAACTAGCAATATATATGAAATAAAGATGTCATTAATAGGGGAATTTTTATATGCTATTCAGAAAGCGAGTAGCTTAAAACGTAAATCACCTAAAATGTCTGCATTGACCATTTTATTTTTCAACAATAATAAACCTCCTAAAGCATGTGTTTTTCTGCTTAGGAGGTTTATTCGTAATTCTGTTTACATTTTCTCTACGTCATCCACAAGCTGCGTATACGCTGCAAACCTATTGTGCCATTCTTCCATTGGAAATTCGTCATGTACAGTTCCGTTTAATAAATCTGAGAGCATATCTAAGCATATATGCCAACCGGCTAAATCTTTAGGTGTATGCTCAGTTAGCTCGCTAATCGATTCAAGTAATATTAATATGGAGCCGCTGCTAGTAGGGGAGAGCTCAAACCTTACTGTATCTTTGCCCCACTCAAACTCGAGTACACTTTTCTCGGTATAGTCAGTAATTGCTATTTCCTTATAAGCATTTGTTCCATCATTCATATTAAAATGGATTATGCCGTTCTTTCGAAGATCAATGATTTCTAAATTATTCATCCATTTTTGAAGCTTTTCATTCTCCGTTAATACTGCCCAAACGGCATCAACTGAATGTGACAGTGGTCGCTTAAATTTTACGATATAGTGATGTTGTTGTTGTTGAATAGTAGCAAGCATGGATACCCTCCTTGTTTATTTTATTTCATCATAAACTGTTTGAAATAGTCATGTCATGTCTTCTTCAATTTTATTCTCGTTAAGTAGTAGAATTTCAATTAATATTAGTTAAGAAAGGAGGAATTACCATGCCATATCAAGCTTTAGACAACTATATTGCAGCGACAAATTCCCATGATTTTAATAACGTAAAGGCAATTTTGCATCCACAAGCGGTGTATTGGTTTTCGGATAAAACATGCATAACACTAGAAGAAATAGGAGCTTATTTCAATAATGCATGGGATGTGATAAAGGAAGAAGTTTATTCGGCCGCCGATGTTCAGTGGCTTACGGTTGATGAACAATCAGCTACCTGTATTTATACATACCATTATGAAGGCTATCATAACGGGAAATTTGTATCAGGTAGCGGTAGAGCAACGAATATTTTTACGGTCTTAAACAATGAATGGAAGTTAATTCATGAACATTTAAGCAGTTAAATTATTTTTATTGCTACTTGAATAAGGAGTAATGAAATGATGATTATTAAGAGGATTTTAGCTATTTTTATCGGAATTTTCGGTAGAATGAAAAGTCCGAGCTGAGAGCCGATAATGGAGCCTATTGCCATCGCCATTGCATAATGCCATTGAATAAAGCCTCTTTGGTAAAAAACGATAAATGCCCCTGTGCAGCTCCCGAAAATAAGGACGCGTGTGAGCTGTACAGCCTTTATATAGGAGTAATGGTTACGTAAAAAGTGCAGTATGCTGAAGGTTGAAGAGCCAGGTCCAAAGCCGCCATCATAAACCGCTATTAAAAATGGCTGCCATAATTTATTGCTGTGTTTAGTGTCATTTTCTTCTGAGATAACAGTCCATTTTTTATTTTTCAGCGTTATAAATAAGGCGAAGATAAGGAGTATACATGCAATAATATTCATTGTTTTTTCTGAGATGGATACGGTTAGGAGTGCTCCACAAACGCCTCCAGCAATAGCTACAGCAACATATTTCATAATAGATACTAGACGAAGCTCTTTATGATAAAGAAGATAAAAGATGCTCGACAACGCTGCAACGCCCGATGAAAATTTATTCGTAGCAATGCCTGTTTGAATAGGTATACCAACAAGCATCATAGCAGGGATCGTAATTAGCCCAGCCCCTCCAGCAAGTGTACCGATAAAAGCAGCAATAATTCCAATACCGACGAGCGTCAGTGAAAGCTTTGTATAAAAAAGACTCATTACAATGGCAAACATCACAATCAAAATAAAAGTTTTTTTCATAAGCGTCTCCTTTAGCGTTATTAGTTAAAGGGTACTGATAAATAATTTATAAATCTAATATATTATTTTTTATTTTATATAAATGTAATTTATACAAAATAATACTTCTTCTTGAAATACAGTCCCCTTAAAGCGCCGATTTCTTCTCATGGGCCCTGCTTAGCCCTATGAAATTGAGTTATAAATAGTTTGGGTCAATCGCTGATGCAGGTCATGATATTTTCGTGAAGCATCTAAGGGTATTGCCCCCCAAATATGAACATGGGTTGAGAATCATAATAATTATGAATTCAGAGGTGAAAGAAACTGATAAAAACAGAACAAGAGCTAAAAAGCTTAATTGCCGCAGATAACTGGATGATGAACATTTTAAAAACTGTAGAAAAGTTACAATTACCTGATTCATGGGTATGTGCAGGATTTATTCGATCAAAGGTGTGGGATTATTTGCATGAAAAAGAAGATAGAACACCATTAGCCGATATTGATGTGATATATTTTGATAAAGTAAATCTTTCCGAGAACTATGAAAAGCAGCATGAACAAGAATTGACGAAGTATTTACCGAATGAGCCTTGGTCAGTGAAAAATCAAGCAAGGATGCATGTAGTAAATAATAGAACACCTTATCAGTCATCTATAGATGGCATGGCACATTTTCCAGAAACCCCGACAGCTATTGGTGTGAGACTTACGAATGGAATACTTGAGATAGCTGCACCACACGGTATCAAACACTTAGTTTCTGGAACTGTCGCTCCTACACAATATTTTCAAAAAGACTCTCCGATGCATGACGTTTATAAAACAGAATTCATAACAAACAGTGGAAATCAATTTGGCCGAAACTACAGATTTTCTACTAAAATGAAGCGAAGGAGCTAAGGGAATTTGTATCACGATAAACATCAAATAATCTCGCATTATGAAAAAGCTATCGTGTTTGTCGAAAGTTTAGCAAGCATAACAGAAGAACTATGGCGCACGTCTAGAGCTCCTGGAAAATGGACGGTGGCAGAGGTAATTGGACATCTTACTCCATGGGATGAGTTCGTGGTAAAACAACGTCTACCGTTTCTTTTTACAGGAGAAAGCTTACCAAAAGGACCGACTGTAGAAGAGCTGAATACTAGTGCAGCAAAAGATAGTCGTGTACAAAGTAAAGAAGAAACGATAGCCAATTTTATTAAACAGAGACAGCTGCTAATTGACGCGCTTTATCAAATAGTTGATGAGCAATGGCGACAGCCTTTTACAATAGGTAATTCAGAATTAACACTTTCCGGTTATTTTGCAAGTTTAGTAGATCATGATTTGCATCATTTTTCACAAGTTCGAAAGTTCTTAAGAATGTAGAGGGTATAAAGTGGATATCAAATATTTAATCGATTATTATGCACATGCATCTGTAAGTTTTATGGATGTTTTTACAAATAAAATGGAGCCGAGCCAAATAGATATTGGTCGAACAACAGCCCCTGGGAAGTGTGGATTGGTTGTGCCACTTGCAGGTAGCGCTATATTTAGCTTTAACGGTGTCCCATATGCAATGGAGCCGGGAATGGTCGTACATGCAGGACCACAAATGCCAATCGAAATTAAAGCTTCAGATGATAAAGGATGGGAGTATGCGGTTGTTCATTACCATATCCCTTCAGAAGAAATACCGCAATATCCATTATCAGCTCAGCACTTTTTAATTAATACTGGCTGTCATACAAAAATTATTGACTATGTACAGCAGTTAATAGAAAGCCAAGCAATGCCAGATAATATGTCAATATTCAAAGCAAAAACTCTATTTATGAATCTTTTGGAAGCCATTCTTATATCGGCAAAAGTGAAGATACTCGATACGGCAAGTGACCAGATGGAGCAAGCTTTACAGTATATACATGAGAATTATGCTACTCAACTTTCTGTTTCGAAAATTGCTGAAGAATTTGGCGTGGAGCGTCGTAGATTTGCTTATCTGTTTGAACAGCACACAGGGATGACGCCTAGCGTCTACTTAACGGAATATCGTATCCGACGGTCGAAGGAATTACTGAAATATGACGATTCTCCAGTAGCAGAGATAGCAGAATGTGTAGGTTATGTAGATTGCTTTTATTTCAGTCGAGTATTTAAAAAATGTACTGGAATGTCCCCGACATCATATCGAAAAACAATGCTGGGGGAAGCTAAATACGTCTAAAAAGTTGTTTCTTAAACAAGAAGCGGCTTTTTTTTGTGGTCGCAAATCGGCAAAAGTCCATGTACTTCGCGAATTCGTCCATTCACAACTAGTTTTCTCTTTGTTAGGATAGTATCCGTAAATGATAATGAATATCAATTAAAACGATCAATACTATTGACTTATAAATGAAAATGATTATCATTATCAATATAATTATGTTCGTTAGGAGAGAAAATCTATGAATAAATATTTTAAAATGTGTGCACCTGCTCTATTAGCTCTATCCTTGGCTGCGTGTGGGACGGATAAAGCAGAGGAATCTACATCTACAAATAATGCAGCACAAACTAGTGCATCAGAAACACAAGATCAAGCGAAAACACAAACGATTACATACTTAGGTGAAAAATACGAAATTGCCGCAGATGTCAAAAACATAGTAGCTGCAAGCTTAGAGTCTATGGAAGATGCGGCAATGCTCGGTATCAAGCCTGTTGGCGTGCTTGATATCGCTGGGAAAATTCCAGCATATCTTGCTTCTGATTTAGAAGGTGCTGAGCTTGTTGGAGATAAAATGACACCGAATACAGAAGCCATTCTTAAACTTGATCCAGATGTTATTTTAGGTTCTACAAAATATCCTAAGGAAATGGCTGAAAAGCTCAATAAAATTCAAACGATGATTCCATATTCACATGTCTCTACAAATTGGAAAGAGAACTTAACATTACTTGCACAGCTTACAGGTAAAGAAGACGAGGCTAAAAAAATTATTGCTGATTATGAAGCGAAGGTTGCTGATTCTCAAGTGAAATCTAAAGAGCAATTAGCGGACAAGCAAGTACTAGTTATTCGAGTACGTGGTGGCATCATGTATATCTATCCTGCGGGCGTTTATTTAAACCCTGTGCTATATGAAGATTTAGGGGCTCCAATACCAGAGGTTTTAAAAACTGCAAAGGCACAGGCTGAACTATCTCTTGAAACATTAGCAGAGGTTAATCCAGATGCTATTTTCCTTCAATTTGAGGAATCAGAAAATGCTGACGCACCAAAAGCATTAGAAGAGTTACAAAAGAATCCAATCTTTGCAAGCTTAAAGGCATCACAAAATAATCAAGTATTCGTAAATGCCATTGAACCTTTAGCGCAAGGTGGTACTGCATGGTCTAAGGTGAAATTCTTAGATATCGCAGCTGAAAAATTACTTAAATAGTATAAAGGGCTGGTAGTAGATTTGGTGGCATCACCAGGCTATTACCAGCCTTTTATAAGATAGAGTTCAACTTCTTTTAGCGGATGTCCAAACATCCGCTGTAAAGAGGAACTCAGGCTAAAACTTCACATCCTGTGAAAATGCCTGAGTGACCAACATCGTGTTGGGCCAAAGCCTCCGGACGCATTGTTTATCTGTAGCGACAGCTACAATTATGCCGAGGAATAATTGATATAGAAAAAGGTGTGGAAGTTGAAAAAAACAAACATTGTGGCATTTTCAATATTAGCAGCTGCTCCAATCCTAATTGCAATTGTGGCATTAGTATCCGTTATGTACGGCACAAAAGACATTAGTGCAATTACGGTGTGGCAGGCGATTACTGCATTTGATCCATCGAATGTTGACCACCAAATTATACGAACAGGACGTATTCCTAGAATTGTCGCGGTATTACTAGTTGGGTCATTTTTAGCGGTGGCTGGGGCAGTAATGCAAGGTATTACACGAAATTATTTAGCATCCCCTTCACTAATGGGAGTGAATGATGGTTCTGCATTTATGATTACGTTAGCAATAGTATTTTTCCCAGGGCTTCCTAATTACCAAATGATATTACTTTCAATGTTCGGTTCAGCATTAGGAGCAGGGATTGTATTTGGTTTTGGCTCTTTAATTCGAAATGGTTTATCACCAGTAAGACTCGCTATTATTGGAACGGTCATTGGTACGTTTTTGAGCAGTATTGCTACAGCCATTGCGATGTATTTCCAAGTATCACAAACGGTAAGTGTTTGGTATAACACAAAGGTACATATGGTGGATATGGATATGCTCATGCTAGCTATTCCATTTGGGCTAGTCGGTTTAGTTTTTGCATTAGTATCAGCTAAGGCCATTACGATAACTTCATTAGGAGAAGATATAGCTATTGGGCTTGGGCAAAAAACAAAAGCCGTGAAAATTATTAGTATGCTAGCCGTTGTCTGTTTAACAGGTACGGCTGTTGCACTTGTAGGAAAGATTGCCTTTGTAGGATTAGTCATTCCTCATATTACACGTTTCCTTGTTGGAGTGGATTACCGTTTTATCATTCCGTGTGCAGCTGCAGTAGGAGCATTTTTCTTAGCGCTTTGTGATGTACTCAGTCGCTTTGTTAATTATCCATTCGAAACGCCAATCGGTGTATTAACGGCATTTGTTGGTGTCCCGTTCTTCTTATATTTAGTACGTAAACACGGAGGTGAAAAACGTGCGTAAAAAAACCTCGAGTGTATTCGTTATGACTGTTTTGATACTCATGTTATTTATTTTTGGTGCCAGCTATCTCCATCTTACAAACGGTGTCTTTGATATGACGGTGATGGATATCTTAAAAACATTACTACGCATTGAACCAAATCCAAAATTTGATCTTGTCATTTTTGAATTTCGTTTACCACGAATTGTCATTGCAGCATTAGTAGGTGTTGGTTTAGGGATGGCAGGGGTTGTGCTACAAGGTATTACGCGTAATGGCCTAGCAGACCCTGGGATTTTAGGGATCAATGCTGGTGCTGGTGCAGCGGTAGTTATCTTTATGTTTTTCTTTCAATTACATCTTACATCTGCAGATATGAGTAGCTGGCTGTCCATTTTGATGATGCCGATCTTTGGATTCGTTGGTGGTGCGATGGCTGCTGTGTTAATTTACACGTTTGCCTTGAAAAACGGTCATTTAGATATGCAACGGCTAATTTTAACAGGGATTGCGATTAATAGTGGATTCGGGGCATTGTCACTGTTTTTATCATTGAAAATGAATGCTCAAGATTATGAAGCTGCTGCAGTTTGGATGGCTGGTTCTATTTATAATGCAAACTGGATTTTTGTTGTGACTATGCTACCTTGGCTTATTTTAATAGGCTTTTATGTTTATCGGAAATCCTATTTGCTCGATTATTTTCAATTAGAAGAGGACAGTATTACTAGCTTAGGAATAGCGGTAGAAAAAGAGAAGATGAAGCTGTTATTGGCAAGCGTCGGCTTAGTCAGTGCCTGCGTATCGGTGTCAGGTAGTATCGGTTTTATTGGATTAATGGCACCACATATTGCTAATCAGCTTGTTGGGATCCAACATCGTTATGTCATGCCAGTAAGTGCATTAATAGGTGCGGCATTGCTTATTTTTGCTGACTTTATAGGGAAAACCGTGTTTGCACCGTCTGAGCTGGCAGTTGGTATTGTTGTTTCGATTATCGGGATTCCATATTTCTTATATTTACTAGTGAAATCGAAGGCATAGGGGGAAATAGTATGCAAACAGCATTTAGAATGGAAAATTTGGCTTCTGGCTATGAGCAGGTTCGTGTGTTTGAAGGCTTAAATTTAACAATAGAAGAAGGAAAGGTTACGACTATTATTGGCCCAAATGGATGTGGAAAATCAACATTATTAAAAACAATTGGTCGTATATTAAAGAAGCAGCAAGGAACGGTCTATTTACAGGACCAAAATATGCAAAATTTATCGACGAAGGATATTGCGAAAAAGCTAGCAATCTTGTCCCAGACGCCTATTGCCCCAGGTCAGTTAAAGGTTGAGGAGCTTATTGCTTACGGTCGTTATCCACATCGTAACAATGTTAATCGCCTAACAAACAAGGATGAGGAAATGATTGAATGGGCTTTAAATGTGACAAATACGATGGAGTATCGAAATCGAGAGCTTGCTCAGCTTTCTGGAGGACAACGCCAACGTGTATGGCTTGCAATGGCCTTAGCCCAAGAAACGAATATTTTGTTATTAGATGAACCGACAACTTATTTAGATATGGCGCATCAGTTAGAAGTGCTAGAAATTGTGAAGAACTTAAACGAACAGCATCGTTGTACGATTGTGATGGTATTGCACGATATTAACCATGCGGCACGATATTCCGATCATTTAATCGCAATGCGGCAGGGAGCTGTAATGAAAACTGGCACGCCTGAGGAAATTTTATGTGCAGATGTTATGCGGAACGTATTCAATATTAATGCACGTATTATGCAAGATCCAGTTACGAAAACACCAGTATGTTATGGCTACGATGTTATGAAGGAGACCGATAAATGATGGAGGAAAAAATCGAGAAAGTACTTGATTATGAGACGCAGCAAATTGTATCGAAATTTACGGATTATACTTATACAATAAATATCTATGTACCGAATGGAGAAGTACCGCAAGGAGGTTTTCCTGTTTTATACGTATTAGATGGATCGTCCTATTTCCATCTTGTAAAGGAAGCGGTCCGCCTACAAAGTCGTAATGCACCTAAAACGGGTGTTTTGCCAACTATTGTTGTAGGGATTGGACATGGTACGGATATGCATGAACGGAGATTTTATGATTTTACAGGACAAGCCGAAACGTATACGTATCCTGCAAGATTTAAAGGTAATGGCTATGAGAAACATGGAGGAGCAGCGAACTTTAGTAGATTTTTAGAGGAGGAATTAAAGCCAAGCATTCAGGCTGAATTCCCAGTAAATATGCAGCATGAAGCACTGTTTGGGCATTCATTAGCGGGTTACTATGTACTTTGGCAATTATTCCATCATCAAGCAAGCTTCCAACGTTATATAGCGATTAGCCCTTCTATTTGGTGGAATGAGCATGAACTATTCAATTTTGCCTCAACATTTATAAAAGAGCGTCCATTTGCTTATGAAAAATTATTCATTGGCGTGGGGGAACTTGAAACCTTTATGGTGGATGATGCACAACAAATCGCGAGTGAATTACAGAAAATCATGGATATCTCCTTCTATGAAGCGTTGGAGGAAAATCATGCTTCCATCGTCCCAACTGTTATGAGTAGAGCAATACGTTTTATGAACAAAAAATAAATAGTAATGACCGCATTATTTTATGGTAATGCGGTTTGTTTTTGTTTAAAATTTTATTATTCATTGGGATATATTGTTACAAAAGAAACCAAGGAGGAAAATCGTAACGGTTTTTCCCTTTCTGTAGTGACAATGGAAAAGTAGCTTACTGATTAAGGGGGGCTAGCCTTGAAGAAGATGCTTGGCTGTTTACATGCACATTATTCAAATATCGAGTATATAGAACAGGCATTTCAAAACATTGAGAAAGTAGAACTAGTACATTTTGTGGATCCAGGTCTTATACAGCAAGTATCAAAAGGGACTGAAGGGTTAGCTTTTAAGGTGAAAGAGCAACTTGAATGGATGGAAAGCTGTAACATGGATGCTATTTTAATAACGTGCACGAATTATATTGCATTGTTAGAGAAAGAACAGCTTGAGCTTTCTATTCCCATTATGAAAATAGATGAGCCCTTCTTTGAAACAGTATGTGAAGAAAAACAGCCTCAAACGATTCTTTTTACAAACTCTGAAACCGTTAAAGGTACGATGAACAGACTACAAAAATACGCTTTACTACATGATAAAACCATTACTACTAAAATCATAATTATCGACAATACGTTTGAACTGATTATTCAGGGGAAAAAGGATATATATAATAAAATTATTATACAAACCCTTCATGATGTAGCAGGCGAACAGCAATATATTTCAGTTGCACAGCTTTCAATGGTTGAGGCAGCACGGCAATTCGAAAAAGAGACAGCTTTAACGATCACTCATCCACTAAAGTCGTTAGTTAAATTTGTGATGAAATCTATAGAATAAAAGAATGCATAAAATTATCTGAATACTCTGTAACGATTTGCGCGATACATTTGTTTAATGAAATAACTATGACTTGTAGGGAGTGTAACAATGAGGCGATGGATACTTATCGTAACAGTGTTGTTAATGTTGGTAGGCTGTACAAAGCATGAGCAAGCGGTTACCCTGCCAAAAGATTTACCTGACTTTGTGCAAGAAAGTGACTTCAAATTAATTGATTGGGACAAAAAGGCTGTAGAGTTTGGAGAGAGAGGTATTATTGGTAATGAGGATAAATCAGGTGTTATCGGGGCCAATATGCCGAGTTTAAACACTCAAAAATGGATGTGGCATCTTTGGGGAATTGCAGAAGATCGTGATACCAAGTTAACAATTGTCGGCTATCATAAAGATTCAAAAACAGTGCACCCTATTTTAGTAGATGGCTGGACTATAGGGCTTGGTGGTCCTGTTAATGGTGCCGATGCTCATACACCATCAAGTGTAAAAATCCCAAAACCGGGGGAATGGGCGATCTTACTGTATGTAAATGAAAGTTATTTTGATACGTTGATTTACGATATTCATGAATAGAGAGTGAATATTTCACATAATGACCCTCGTTTTGTAAGCTGAAATTCTTATAAAATGAGGGTTTTGCTTAGAACAATTAAGGCAAATAGCGACAAAATTATAAAATTGGTAAAATAAGAAGTAAGAAAATAGAAATGGAGGATAGTTATTATGACCGATTTACGATATCCAATTGGACAATTTCAATTTCCGGAAGTAGTTACAGCACAGCAGGTACAGGAATGGGTGGGAGATATTCGTCTATTACCGAAACAACTAGCAGAGGCACTTAGTGGAGCCAGTGAGCAAGCATTAACGAAATCCTACCGAGAAAATGCTTGGACTGTTACGCAGCTTGTCCACCATATTGCAGATAGTCATATGAATAGCTACATCCGTTTTAAACTAGCTTTGACGGAGGATATTCCGACGATTAAACCTTATAACGAAGTGGAATGGGCACAGCTTCCGGATTCGAAAATGCCCGCCTCAACATCTTATAAAATGATTGAGAGCTTACATGAACGCTGGGTTTATTTGCTAACAAACTTAACAGCAGAGCAATTACAACGAGTATTTAATCATCCTGATTCAGGATTAATGACACTTGAAAAAGCTGTAGCCTTATATGCTTGGCATGGGAAACATCATCTTGCTCATATTCAGATAGCTTTAGCTAAATAAAGAATTTTTCCAGAGTGAAAATAGGCGATTTCCAGATCTTGAAGAAAATCGCCTACTTTTGAAATTGTTTTCAAGTCAATATTGTATGTTAAAAGGATAATGATGCTGTTTAGGAGCTTTATCTAACTTACGAACATAATTTTTTATACAATATTAATTCCTGCACTTGCGTTACCAGTCACAGTAGCAACAATCCCTGAGGAAGTAATGGAGAACACCATTAATAAGCGATCACCAGCAGCTACTGGCACTGGTGCAACGTTTGCAGTACCAAATGTAATAGTACCTACTGCTATAGTTGATAGAGCTGGTGCTAAATCAACAAATGCTGTTGTAGGGCTGAAAACATTACTTCCCGCAACCGCGCGGTAAATTTGTGCTCTGACTGTTGCTGTTCCTGTAAGGGTTACAGCAACTGTTGCAGACAATGATGCAGAAATAGATGTAATAGTACCAGCACGTGGAACTGAAAAGGCTTCTGTTCCTGTAGCGGCAGTTAAATCTATATTTGTACCAGTAAGAGTTACCCCTGGAATAGACGTACCGAATCCTACAAGACTAACTGTACCGATAGCGCCACCAAGAACTGATGTTAAAACAACAGGAACTATTCCTGATGCGAATGGGATGATGGAGCCTGTTGCTGGTGGAGTCGTAATACATGCAGCTTCAATAGCTTCAAAAGGACCAAGTGCAGTACACTGATTATTTTGATTTGCGCAGCCGCCGCAAGCTGAATTCATACAATTCATACACATTTTTACACCCCCTTTCTTCATTATTCTATTCAGCTAAGATTATAGGGTTAGGGCAAATATCCGTATTGTAGTTTTTATATGTGGAAATTATGGAGGCCTTTTTTAGAGGTTATTGTCAATGACAAGTATTCTATAATGAAATTGACCTTCTGCTTATGTGGTTAATTAAACAAAAAAGTCCAATATGTATTTTCATACGCATTGGACAAATTTATCGTATAAATCTAGATTGATCCTAAGCTGTGTACACATCAACTTTAAACTAACTCCATTTTCGAAAGAAATTGAAAAACAAAGAACCCTTCTCTTTTTTCTGGTTTTCTTCAGGTGATTCGTTTACCTCTTCAATTTGTGTATGGGTTTCATATACTTCCCCTAATGTAGGTTCAACAATTTCACATACATCACCTTTTAAAATAGGTGATTTATTTGCGTCCACTTGCTCGTTAACCACTTTATCTGTTCCTAGAATGACAGGCTCATTAACCATTTCAGTCGCTTCCGGAATAACAGGCTCAATAACGTTTTCGTCTACTTCCGGAATGACAGGCTCAATAACGCTTTCGGCTACTTCCGGAATGACAGGCTCAATAACGTTTTCGGCTACTTCCGGAATAACAGGCTCAATAACGCTTTCGGCTACTTCCGGAATAACAGGCTCAATAACGTTTTTGGCTACTTCCGGAATAACAGGCTCAATAACGTTTTCGGCTACTTCTGGAACGACAGGCTCAATAACAGTTTCAAGTACCTCAAGATTGCTTGGCTCATTCGTTATGGCAGCGTTCATTTCAGCTACAGTGACTGCAGTATTTTTTTTTCTGTAATTCTCGGGAGTTGAGGCATCGTCAGGCGCTAAGGCAGGTCCATTGATACTAATTGGGATTTCCTGTATGTTCGTAGCGTGCTTAAAATGGAAGGTCGATTCAGTGTTCGTATTTCTATATAAGCCATTATATATTTGGCTTGGATGAGTATTTATTGATTGAAAGTATTGTTGATTAAAATGGCGTTCCTCGGGTACATCTTTTTGATTTCCGTTGCGAGTAGAAGGTGTACCATTGTTTCCATCTAATTGTGTATTTGTTGCTTTACCTGCCAGATTTTGTAGCATTTTATAAGAGGGCTGTTTAGATGTATTCGCCGACGGGTTTGTTGTCTGTGTAATGATCGAATCCCTCTGAGCACCGTTAGCAAAGAAATTAGATATTTTTTCAGTTTTAGGTGGAGTGGTTGTAACTTCGGTATTTTCAATCGTAAGTAATTTGTTTAAAACCTTTAGTATATCTCGGTTCATTTCTTCAATTGTTTGATTCAAAGACTCAATTTGTGCTGATAGAAGTTTTATCTGCTCCTCATAGCCTCTGATTTGGGAATTTTTTTGCTTATCATCTATTGTTTCGTTTAGCTCTTCTAACAGTGCCATTTGCGTTTTAATTTCATCAAAATCCATTTTCATAAATAGGTAATCTTCAATTGAATTTCCCATTTTTAATGAAGTTAATGTATCCTTGTAGGCTTCTAATTTTTGCTTCAATTGTTCAATGCCTTGAGTGGAGTACAATTTTGAATCTTCCATTGCATTTCACCCCTTTCAGTCCATTTATATTTTATTAAAAATGTTTACTTTCTGTTACAAATATACCGGTCCTTTCAAATATTTTAGTTTCTTCTTAAGAAAGGGCGGTATAAGCAAAAACGATACATACTGATGCTTTAGTATTTTAACTTGCAATTATTTTTCGTAACGAAAGTAAAGCACCTGTTACAGAAGATGCCTTCCTTTATAGGTGATACATTGCTGATTTAAGTTACTTTTCGGCAGGTTTAAACACCTGCTAAAAATAGAGGAACTCAGCCACGTCCTGTGGCAATTTATTTGTGCGACAGCGGCAATTTTGCTGAAGCATAATTGATTCATAAAAATCAGAACGAATTACTTTTTAGCCCATGCACTTTTAGTTAGAAAACATAAGATACAAACGAAAGGTAAAAAAAATTATGGAGGTGTCAAAAGGATGCTAGAGAATATGCCATCCCAGGCGCAAGAACTTATTTGTATAAACGTCGATAAGGTATTTGACTGGATTGTAAAGGAAATGTCGTTTGATTTTTCCCCTACTGGACCAATTACTTTTCCAGGAGTAACGCCAACGACTGATTTAACAGGTGCAGTAGTTACATGTAAGGTAGTTCCATCAACAACAAACCCAATTGTTATCTTGAACCGTGAGAATCGCCAATTCTCAATTGATGGTGCAACTGTATGTCTTCAAAATTTAACTATTCAAAAGAACTTTATTCTTACGATAGTTGTTTGTCTACCGAACGGCACTATGTTCACAAGCAATACTATTCCTCTTTCTCGTTGCGAACAAGTTACATTATGTGCGCCAACAGGGACAGATGTAGAAATTCTATTCACGGATTTAGATTGTTTCGTGTGTACAACTGGAACATTAACAGCTGGAGCAGGGACAATTACGTTTTCTGCATTAACGATTACTGTATCTGTTTGCCAAAGTATTCAATCTACATTCCCAGTAACTGTGGAATTCTTAGCGACTTTCTGCGAACCAAGAGCAGAATTACCGTTCGCATGTCCGGGTGTAGTACGCCCGCAGCAGTGCCCTGCTATCTTCCCAACAGTTGGTTAATGGTACTAACACATAGAAGAAAATCATATTATAAAGAGAGGTTAATCCTCTCTTTTTTTTTATGAAAGATTTCAGACAGTAGCTAGCGCTTAAAGTAGGTTGGTTAATTAAATACTATTGGCAAGGGGGTACTAATTATGACTACTCGTATCGATCATGTGGAAGAAAAGATAAATGAACTAAAAAAACAAACAGATTTTTATGTTCATGAAATTAAAAAAACGGTTGAGAAGCTTATTATTCCGGATAGTGTCAGCATCATTAGTTATTTCACGTCCTCGTTCAATATTTCTTATAATCCTGATGAGGAAAGCTTATGTTTGGGCTCCTATCATATTCGCAATATAGGGAATCAGCCTATAACGAATCCGTATCTTTGTATAAAACTGCCTGAAGATTCTCCATTCTCTTTCTCAGGAAGGTATGTCTATGAACATTTCGCACCAAATTTAAAAGGCAACAGTAGCTGGGAACGAATCAACGATCAATCAAGCAAGGAGGAATTCTGGCTTAGACCTATAGGCAAAACAACGTTAGAGCCAAACGAAACATTATCATTTCCTAACTTTCAAATTAAGTGGGGTCATAATTTTTCTTATTCAGGAAGTATCATGGGTTTTACATATTGTGATGAGTTCAAAGATGGTGTCGTTGTCTTAAATCCAATTAATCTCAATGGAATTAGTCATACACAGGAGGATGAAAATGAGTGAGTCTGAAAATATAAATCAAAAAATAGATAGTGTTGTCCATCAACTAATAAAGGAACAGCTTACGAATTTATCTAACTATAATAATACGAAAAATAACAGCTTTGCCTATCTCGAAAAAGGCACATTGAATCTACTTCTTGCCTATTTAATGTCAGGAGAAAAGAGCAAAGCTGAAGAAATTGGTGATGAGGAAATAGACATTAAGATTATTAAGCAGCTTGATGACATGTTAGAGAATAGTAAGGAGCAATTTGAAGAAGTGATTAGTTTACTTAAAAAAATGTCGTGATTAGGAGGCGCGAGTGTGGATAATGATATTGTTAAAAACAATGATCCTATTCAGTTGCAGCAAATGATCATTTTTTTAAGAGCAGAATTAGCGAAATATAAAAATGAAGTTAAAAGGCTCAGAGAAAGTGATTATTATTCACTAGTACTGAGATTAGAGCGGGAAAATGTTCAATTAACAAAGCAGAAAAAGGAGCTTTCGATGGAGCTTTTAAAGCAGAAGAGAGACCATGAAAAAAAACTTAAAACTTACTATGAAGATATACAAGCAAGAGAAACCCAGAAGAAAAAACAACTTTCTTCGATAGAGGGTTTATTAAAGGAATTAGAAGAGCTGCGTGCAGAAAATAAGCTAATGAAGGACACGTTAACATCCGCTAAAGATAAATTACTTTCTACAAATTCAGATGTTCATGATAAGACTATAGTCGATTGCCTTGAAAAGAAGCTGAACGTTTTTACAAAGGATATAAGCCAACAAATGAATACTATCATTGAAGCCCTTGAAAGATCCCGTTTAGAACAAGCCAGTTCAGACAATCTTAATAAGCATTTAACCAAAGAAATAGAGGAGAAAAGTAGTGAGATAGCAAAATTAACGGAAGAATTGGCGGATATCAAAAAATATAGCCTTTCTCTGAGTGGAAAAACGATAATGAATCCAGGGTTTATTACACATATAGATGCTCAAGTAAATAAGGTATTTGCTCAATCAATGGATTTTGAGAAGCAATTGAATCATAAATTACGCTTACTTGAGGATCTGGAACATAAATTGAACGAGCTTACTATCGACATCAATACTGATAAAATTGTATAAAATTTGTGTTGCAAGCTGTTTCAAAAGTACGACAGACACTTTTGAAACAGCCATTTTTATGTTACTAGTGGATTCTAGACGTAATACATATTATTTCGTTTCTCTGTGTAATGTAACTCTTTTCAAACGTGGTGAATATTTCTTAAGCTCCAGCCTTTCTGGATTAGTTCGTTTATTTTTTGTAGTGATATAGTTTTTATCACCTGTTTCTGTACAGGCTAATGTCACTTGTACACGCATAAAATAACCTCCTTTTAAATCGTAATAATTACGCTTTATACATTATTATTTATAGAGAAATATGTCAATACCGTATTTCCGTAAAGTTTTTAGCGTTGCTTTTTTTAGGACTCTATGTTTTAATTACGAAATGTAAATAGTAATAATTACGATTTAAGGAGTTGTAAAGATGACAAAGAAAATCCCCGTTACAGTGTTAAGTGGTTATTTAGGTTCTGGTAAGACAACAATGATGAATCATGTTTTACAAAATGAAAAAGATATGCGTGTTGCTGTAATCGTCAATGATATGAGTGAAATTAATATCGATGCAGAACTAATTGCAAATGGAAGCGGCATTTCACGAACAGAGGAAAAATTTGTGGAGCTATCGAATGGTTGTATTTGTTGCACGCTACGTGAGGATTTATTGCAGGAGGTGGAGCGACTCGCGAGGCTCGGTACTATTGATTATATTTTAATTGAATCGACGGGGATTAGCGAACCAATACCTGTTGCCCAAACATTTAGCTATTTAGATGAGGAGCTTGGTATTGATTTAACAAAGTTTTGCCAGCTTGACACGATGGTGACCGTTGTAGATGCGAATCGTTTTTGGCATGATTTTCAGTCGGGTGAAAGCCTTTTAGAGCGTAAGGAGGCAGTCGGCGAGTTTGATGAAAGAGATGTTGCCGACTTACTCATTGACCAAATCGAGTTTTGTGATGTCCTTGTATTAAACAAATGTGATTTAGTATCAGATGAAGAGCTTGAAAGATTAGAACGTATTTTACGTGTATTACAACCTGAAGCCAAGCTAATTCGTACAGTAAACGGTGTAATAGAGCCCGCTGAGATTTTAAATACTGGACGCTTTGACTTTGAACGGGTATCAGAATCTGCTGGCTGGTTAAAAGAATTAGAGCTTGGTCATGAAAATCATACACCGGAAACGGAGGAGTATGGCATTTCTTCTTTCATTTATAAGCGTAGAAGACCATTTCATCCAATGCGATTTGTAGAATGGTGTGATCATATGCCAGAATCTATTGTCCGAGCAAAGGGTATTATTTGGAGTGCGAAACATCAGAATGTTGCATTATTACTATCACAGGCAGGTTCATCGGCAAAAATAGAACCAGTTTCTTATTGGGTAGCCGCTCTACCAAAGGAACAACAGCAGGATGTTTTCTTGCAAAGTCCTGAGGTAGTAGAAGATTGGGATGAGGAATTTGGAGATCGCATGACACAGCTCGTTATTATTGGTGTTGATTTAGATAAAGAGGCGATTATAAAAGAACTAGACAAGTGTTTATTAACGGAAGAAGAGTTTAATAACTCATGGGATGGTTTACAAGATCCGTTCAATTGGGAATGGCATTAATTCTTTCGGCAAGTGTTTAGATAGCGAAAGCAAAACAAAGAAGATTTCGGCTAGGATTCCGAAATCTTCTTTTGAAATACATGATTATAATTAGTCGCATCTCGCAAGGCTTTTTCCTCAAGTGGAATACGTACGGACAGCATTGTCACATTTAAAAGTGTAAAGCAAAATGCTGTAAAATATGCTTGAAACATTAAAGGTAGGAGCATAATTTCTAAGCAAACTACAGCGTAATTTGGATGACGCATAAATGTGTAAGGGCCTTTTCGTACAACTTCTGCATCCGGCAATATGAGTATTTTTGTGTTCCAAAAAGACCCCAATGAACGGATACACCAAATGCGTAATACTTGAACGGCAATAAATAATAAAAATAATAACGGAAATAAAGGAGATAAACTTTTATGATTAGTAACGACTTCAATAATTAAAAATAGGAAAAAACCAGCATGCAAAGCAACCATATATGGATAATGAGAAGAACCAACTTCGTATGCCCCTTGTGAAAGCATCCATCTTTCATTGCGTTTTGCAATGAAAACTTCTGTCAATCTTTGTAGAATGACGAGGAACAAAATAATGTAAATAATCATGCTACTCCCTCCATTTAAGTAATACAGCTTCAGCACAGAAGCCAGGGCCGAGAGCGACGAGCAAGCCAGTATCCTCTACTTGTCCTTCGTTTAACATAAATTGCTCCAATACATATAGCACCGTAGGAGATGACATATTTCCGTGAAATTTCAATATTTCCCGAGAAATATCGGTTTTTTTGGAAGCTAGATATAGAGTATCTTCATAAGCTTTTAACACTTTTTTACCGCCGGGATGTGCGATGAAATGGGTAAGCTGTTCATTGTATAGTTCATGTTCCAATAAAAATTGTTCAATAAATGGACCAAGCCAATTGGTAATGATGGCAGGAATACTTTTCTGAAAAACGACATGTAGACCATTGTTTTTAATATTCCAACCCATAACATTTTCTGAATCTGGCATCCATTTAGAGCCAGTCCCGATAATAGCAGGTATTGGCTTTTTTACTGCGATATTCACGTTATCTCCACAGACGAGTATACATGCGGCCCCATCTGCAAAAAGAGACGCACCGATTAAATTGCTTTTTGAAAAATCATTTGGCTGAAAGGTTAGACTACAAAGCTCGACACAAACGACAAGAACTTTTGCTTCTGGATGGGCACGACAAAAATCATAGGCTCTACTAACACCCGCCGCACCACCAGCACAGCCAAGTCCCCAAAGTGGAATACGTTTAAGTCTGTCTGAAAAAGGAAGTTTATTCATAACGCGTGCATCAATACTTGGTGTGGAAATACCCGTACTACTTACAAAAATAATAGCATCAATGTCTTTAGGAGAAACCGGTGATTGTAAAAACGCTTCATTTTGTAAACAGGCTTGAATAACATCAACGCTATATTGTGTAGCTAGTTCAATATATAAATCGTTTCGTTCCTCAAAGGAATGATCGGTACGATGCCATTCAGGTGGTACACAAAAATGGCGTGTTGCAATACCACCATTCTCAAAAACTTTTAAGTAACGTTCTAACTTAGGGATTTTCGCATGGAAAAGTTCCTTTGTTAGCTCCTCTGCGTTTATTTGTTGTAATGTGTACGGTGGTTGGTATGTACTAATAGAAATGATTTTTGACAATTCAACATCTCCTTCGCCAATAGTGGTCTTGTTTATTGTATGCAGGGGGGGAGGGGATACATGCTTGTTAGAAGATAATTGACAATTTCGGAATATTTCGCTATATTGGAAATAACTAAATCGGAAGTAGGTGATGTGACATGATGAATAGATCCGTTTTTAACGAGCTGCAATTCGGTTTGTTCAGTTTCACACGCCTAAAATATATAAATTGACCACGCTGTGTATTTAAATGACAATTGTGGAAATTTGTATATTCTCTTAAATGTGCCTGTGAACCTTGTAACTGCCGAATTGCGCAGAGACAAGGTTTTTTGTGTTTAGTATCAATTTGAGTACAAAGGATATTCACATTTAGGAGGAAAACAACTTGAATTTAACAACTTTAGGATTTTCACCATATTTCGAAGAGCAAATGACTGGATTTAAGCAGGAGGCTAAGCTGGCGAATTGTGTGCCGGCTAGGGTTACTTTAGAGCATAAACATTCCTATCGTGTACTAGCTGAAGAAGGAGAGTGGCTGGCAACGATTGCTGGACATTACGTCTATACATCATTAGCACGTGAAGATTTTCCCGCTGTAGGAGATTGGGTGCTAGTCGAGAAAATGCCTGGTGAGGAAAAGGCGATCATTCATAAATTGTTTACACGAAAATCAGTCTTTTCCCGCAAGGCGGCGGGGCTGGAAATACAAGAGCAGATTGTAGCATCGAATGTTGATATCGTACTTCTTGTTATGAGCTTAAATGCAGACTTTAATATTCGTCGTTTAGAACGCTATTTAGTAGCTGCGTGGGATTCGGGTGCTAAGCCGATAGTTGTATTGACGAAGGCGGATCTTTGTGAAGATGTTGCTAGTAAAATACGTGAGGTTGAGTCTGTAACGTTTGGTGTAGATGTTTTTGTGACTAGTGCGCTGTCAGGTGAGGGCTTAGAAGATATTCGTGCGCTATTTACGGAAGGTGTGACGGGCGCATTGCTTGGCTCTTCTGGCGCAGGGAAATCCACATTGACAAATGCTCTTAGTGGTGTGGAGCTTATGAAGGTTTCAGGTATTCGTGAAGATGATGCGAAGGGGCGCCATACAACAACACATCGTGAGTTAGTTTTATTGCCAGAAGGCGGCTGTTTAATTGATACACCTGGAATGCGGGAGCTACAATTATGGGATCAAAGTGATAGCTTATCCGCTAGTTTTCAGGATATTGAGGAACTTTCTGCGGCCTGTCGTTACAGGGATTGTACACATCAGAAGGAGCCACACTGTGCTGTACAACAAGCAATTACAGACGGTGTACTTGAACGATCACGACTCCAAAGCTACTTTAAATTGCAAAGAGAGCTTGCTTTTATCGAACGCAAAACAAATGCTCAGGCAAGACTAAATGAGCAACGCAAATCAAAGCAAATCGCGAAAGGCTTAAAGAAGGGCAAAAAATCAAATTAATAAGAGTGAGCAGCAATTTCATAGTTGGGGGTACGAAAATGACAATCCAAAACATAAATCATTTATTATTTTCAGTGTCAAATTTAGAGAAATCCATCGCATTTTATAAAAAGGTTTTTGACGCAAAGTTATTAGTGAAGGGTAGAAGTACAGCCTATTTAGATGTAAATGGGCTGTGGCTTGCCCTGAATGTAGAACAGGATATCCCACGCAATGACATACATCAATCCTATACACATATAGCGTTTTCTATCCATGAGGCCGATTTTGACAAAATGTATGAAAAGCTAGTACATCATAATGTCAACATTCTGGAAGGCAGACAAAGAGATGTACGAGATAAAAAATCGATTTACTTCACAGATCCAGACGGTCATAAATTCGAATTTCATACGGGGACTTTACAGGACCGATTGGATTACTATAAGAAGGAAAAAATGCATATGGAGTTTTTTGATTAAAATTAAAAAAATGGGTGTCTCTAAATGGAGGACATCTATTTTTTTTTTGCAACGTTTTCATTTCCCAAAACGACTTTAAAGTGTAGCTAGAAGGAGGAGATTAGGTGGATCTAGAAAAATTGGTTAAAAGCGCAAAAAAGGGGGATGATGAAGCCTTTGAGCAGTTGATCGTTTTGATGCGTGAGAAATTATATCGCACGGCCTACTCGTATGTTCGAAATGAGCAGGATGCGCTTGATATTTATCAAGAATCTATTTATAAAGCCTATACAACATTGAAAACATTAAAGAATCCAAGCAGTTTTCCAGGGTGGATTGTTAAGATTGTTACTTTTAAATCTATTGATTTTATTAGAAAAGATTCAAGGAAATTTACTTCAGGAGATGAGGCGTTATTTATAGAGTTAGCTGGACATCAAAATATTGAAAATATTACGCATACATTAGATTTAAAAGAGGCGTTTGAAACACTAGATGCCAAGTATAAAACGATTTTATGGTTACGCTTTTATCATGATTTTTCTGTTAAAGAGATTGCAAAAATGCTGGGCTGTCCTGAAGGAACAGTGAAGTCCTATATTAATAGAGCTAAGAAAGAATTAAAACCAGTCTTAAGGGAGGGCTACTTGCATGAGTAAGGAAAATAATAATCAATCTATTGATCGTATCGATATTCCACTTCAACAATTGATGGCGCGAGAGCAGGCGGCAATGCGTGCTGCCAAAAAGAAGAAACGGAACATTAGAATTATAAAACCCCTTTTAGTAGCCTGTGGATTATGTATAGCGCTACTAGGTGCAGGATTTTTCTCCCCTACAATAGCGACTGCACTGGCCAATGTACCTTATATTGGGGTAATTTATGCTGAATTTGGGGATATTGCAGCTGAAAAAATTGAACAAAATCATTTGATGACAAAAATAGGAAAGGAGGATAAACATGCAGGTCTTACAATGGCTGTTGAAGAAGCGGTATATGATGGTAATCGATTATTAGTTACGGTTGCTTATACAGGGCAGAATGGTGTTTCTTTAAAAGAAGAGGTAGTAGGTACGAATAAGCTAACTGTCAATGGGGAGCCAATAGATGTTGCGATCGGTTCTACAGGTCAAGATGATATAGATAAAAACACGATTATTGAACATCATGAATTAACTTTATCAAATCCAGATATATACGGGGATAACATTGAAGTCGCATTAGATGGAAGCGATTTATTTGGCTACAAAGGGAATTGGCATGTAGATTTTACTCTTGAAAAATTAAAGGAAGAAGTTGTTAAGATCTATCCAAATGTAATAGCTAGTACGAACAATGGGTTATACAAGTTAAACGTTGGGCAGGTTTCATTCACACCGCTATCGACACGTATAGATGTCCTAGTAGATTATCCAAACGAATTAGATAGAAATGATAAATGGCCATTTTTTGAGTTTGAGGTAACAGATAGTGAGGGAGAGTTATACGAGGGGGAGAATATACAACTGGGTGCGACCAAGGATAATGGACATCATATTATTGTAGTACTGCCTCCTATGGAGAAAATGCCGAAATCTTTTACACTTAGACCAGGTAAGACGAACGAGCAGGGTTATTGGGAGGAAATAAAGGAATTAGAAATAGTGGTACCTTTAGAACCTTAAAAAATAGGATCCCCCTTTAGTTTTAGGAACTAGAGGGGGCATATTATTTAAATGGCAAGAAAGAGAAACAATAAAAAGTAGAAAACGTTCATAACAGTAGAGGGGTGATTTTATGAAAAAAGCTATTATTTTTGATATGGATGGTACTTTATTTCAAACAAATCTAATATTAGAGCCAGCATTATCGGCGACGTTTAATGTGCTGCGTGCAAAGGGCTTGTGGCAGGGAGAAACACCAATAGAGAAATACCGTGAAATTATGGGTGTTCCATTACCTGTTGTCTGGGAAACGTTATGTCCTATGCACACGCTAGAGACACGTGAAGAAAGCAACGCATTATTCCATGTTAAGCTTATTGAACAAATACGTAATCGCCAGGGCGGATTATATCCAAATGCAGAGCAAACTCTTGCTATATTGGCAGAAAACTATGATTTATTTATCGCCAGTAATGGGCAAACAGAGTATTTACAAGCAATAGTAGAAACCTATCAATTACGGCGTTTTATCAACGGTACATATAGTATTCAGTCCATTTCGAGCGGTCATAAATCTGATTTAGTGAAAAAGGTCATCGAGGAAAATGCCCTTGAACGCGGCGCAGTTGTAGGTGATCGTTCTTCTGATATTCAGGCAGCTCGGGATAATCAGTTGCTTTCAGTTGGTGTACGTTTCGACTTTGCGCAGGACACAGAATTACGAAAAGCGGACATTGTCATTAATAATTTAAAAGAGTTGCTTGAAATAAAGCTTGGATAAAATTTTATCGACTACATTTTCTGATTTATCACCCAACTTTTTCGTTTTATCGAAAAGATTGAATGATTTATCGCCTAAGTTTTTCAGTTTATCGAGAACTAAGAGCAATTTATCGACATGCATTGCAATTCAACGGCATAAAGAGTAAAATGGTGGAAATCTATAGTAAGAGCATTGATAAGGAAAAGTAAATTGGATAAGCATTATATAGAGAGCCTCTGTTGGTGGAAATGAGGTAAATGCCCCCTTTTGAAAATGACCTTTGAGCTTCGTACCGAAAGCAAGTTTGCAAGTAGATTACGACGAGATGGGCACTCGTTACAACAGCGGCAGTATCTCTCATTAAAAATTTGAATGAGACGCACTGATGGAGGCAAATAGTGTGAGCTATTTGTAAATATAGGTGGTAACACGGGTATACTCGTCCTAATCAATTTTGATTAGGGCGTTTTTTTATACACTTTTTTACAATTTTGTTGAGGGGAGCAACTTAGGATGACAATTGTTATTGGAGGCGCGTGGCCATATGCAAATGGTTCTTTGCATTTAGGGCATGTTGCTGCATTATTACCGGGTGATATTTTGGCTAGATATTACCGACAAAAGGGCGAGAAGGTTTTATATGTTTCGGGAAGTGATTGTAATGGTACACCAATCTCAATTCGAGCTGCGCAGGAAAATACGACAACGGAAGCAATTGCTAATCATTATCATGAAGAGTTTTCAAGATGCTTCAATGATTTAGGATTTACTTACGATATGTATACGCGAACAGATGCGCAGCACCATCATGAATCTGTTCAGGCAATTTTTTCACAGCTGCTAGCGAACAAATTTTTATATAAAAAGAAAATTGAACAAGCATACTGTGAAACAGATAAGCAGTTTTTACCGGATCGATTTGTAGAGGGGATTTGTCCAAACTGTGGTGCGAAGGCGCGTGGTGATCAATGTGATCATTGCTCAACGATTTTAGACCCGCTCGATTTAATCGATAAACACTGTAAAATTTGTGGGAATGAGCCAATTATCAAAGGGACAGAGCATTTTTATTTTGCTTTTAGCCAGTTTCAGGGGAGGTTGGAGGCTTATTTAGCGAAGGCAAAGGCGGAAAAACGCTGGCGAGTCAATGCTTTAGGTTTAACAGAACGTTACTTGGCAGAAGGAGTACCGGACCGAGCAGTAACAAGGGATTTACCAAATGGTATCGATGTGCCAGTACCAGGTTTTGAAGGCAAAAAAATATATGTGTGGATTGAAGCGGTAGCAGGTTACTTTACAGCGAGCATTGAATGGGCGAAGCAGCATCAACTAGCGATTGAAGATTTTTGGAATGAAGAAACGATTTCGTATTATGTTCATGGTAAGGATAATATTCCGTTCCATACAGTTATATGGCCAGCTATTCTTATGGGGATAGGGGCAGAGGCTTTACCTACACATATTGTTTCAAACGAATATTTGACATTAGAAAAACGAAAATTATCGACGAGCCAAAACTGGGCGGTATGGGTACCTTATATTTTGAGTCGATACGATGCCGATTCTCTTCGTTATTATTTAACTATAAACGCGCCAGAAAATCGTGATACTGATTTCTCGTGGCGAGAATTTATTTATAGTCACAATGGTGAATTACTCGGTGCTTATGGTAATTTTGTCAATCGAACATTGAAGTTTTTAGAGAAATCGTTCGCTAGCCAAGTGCCTCATGCAGAGGTAGATGACACGATTCGAAAACATACGATTCAGCTATTTAATGATGTTGGAATTCAACTAGAAGCGGGTCATTTTAAACAAGCTTTAGAGGCTATTTTTGAATACATTCGTGCGGCTAATCGTTATTTTGACGAGCGGCAGCCGTGGCTACAGGTGAAAGAGAATGTAGAAGCTGGCAATCAAACACTTGCAACATGTGTTTATATAATTGCTAATCTTGGACAGCTGTTACATCCATTTTTACCGTTTTCAGCTGAAAAGGTGAGAAAGATGTTAAGAATCAACGAAGTAAAGTGGCATGAGCAAGTGGACTTACCAACAAGTATTAGCGAAGTGACGCCACTGTTTGAGCGTCTTGATGTTGAATTAATTGAAGAGGAATACCAAAAGCTAGTGGAGGGCAGCCGCTAGGAATAGTGAAAGCAGTATGACTCAACGTGTCATACTGCTTTCACCTGCGGATGTATGTTAGTTCATAACGGGCGTTAATTTAGCGACAACAATACTATTGATCGCATTAATATAAGCTAGCGCACTCGCTTTTAAAATATCTGTATCTGCCGCTTTGGCGATATATTTTTCACCTTCATGCTCGATTGTAATTTTTACTTTTCCAAGCGCTTCTTTACCACGGGAAACGCTATTGATAGTATATTCTACAAGTTTTACATCAATGTTTGTAATTTCTGCGATGGCAGAATATAGGGCATCAATCGGACCTGAGCCAACTGCACTTGCTTTAAATATCTCCCCGCCTTTACGTACTTTCACACTTGCTGAAGGGAAGCTTGCGTTGCTGACGACTTGTAAATCATCGAAGTCAAAGAATTGATCACTATAATGAGTGGCATTAGCATTGTTTGCGTCATGTTTTTCATAATAGCTTTCCACAATAACATATAAATCGTGATCGTAAACTTCTTTTTTTGCGTCCGCGAGCTTTAAGAAGCCTTCGAAAATTCCTTCAAACTCATCTGCTGAAAGATTGGAGAAGCCAAGTTTTTCAAGGGCATTTTTCACCGCATGACGCCCAGAGCGAGCTGTCAGGACTAGCTCCATATCGTCTAGGCCTACATCTTCTGGATGGACGATTTCATAAGCATCACGAGATTTTAGAAGGCCGTCTTGATGAATACCTGAGGAATGGGCAAAAGCATTATCCCCAGTTATCGCTTTGTTTACTTGTACGTCTAGGCCCATGAAGCTTGAAACAAGACGAGATGTATTCATAATTTCTCTTGTGTTAATACGTGTCTCAGCATTGTATACAGAGCCACGTGTTTTCAATGCCATGACGACTTCTTCTAATGCGGCATTTCCTGCGCGTTCGCCAATGCCGTTAATTGTACATTCTACTTTATCCGCGCCGTTTTTAATCGCAGCAAGCGTGTTAGCAGTGGCCATACCAAGGTCATTATGGCAATGAACACTCAACAAAACACTATCGTTTAGATTTTTCATACGTTCATTTAGTTTATAAATCATCGCTCCGAATTCTTCGGGCTCTGCAAAGCCGACTGTGTCAGGTACATTAATCATTGTTGCACCAGCCTTCATGACGGCTTCGATCGTTTTCCAAAGATACTCGAAATCTGAACGAGATGCGTCTTCTGTTGAATATTGGACTTGTGGTAGAAGCGTTTTCGCATATTTTACTGCATCAACACCAATCTGTAGAATTTGATCCTTGGATTTGCTAAATTTTTTCTCAACATGAATATCGGAAGTGCCAAGCACCATATGAATCATCGGATTTTCAGCGTATTTTACAGCGTTATAAACAGCATCGATATCTGCCTGTACAGCACGTGCTAAAGCAGTAATCATAATGTCATTTGTATGACCAACTTTTTGTGCGACAGCTTTAACTGCATCAAAATCTCCTTGTGATGAAGCCGGGAAACCAGCCTCGATAATATCGACGCCTAATTTTTTGAGTTGCTGTGCAATCTCTACTTTTTCATATAAATTTAGTTTTGCACCAGGCACTTGCTCGCCGTCACGTAAAGTTGTATCAAACACCCAAATTTTTCTTCCCATTTTCAAACACTCCTTTTGTAGTAGTCATTATATTGATAAAGTCTCAGCCTTGCACAATAGAGACGAAATCCACACTTAGGCCAAATTTCAATAAAAATAAAAAAACCCGCCTCTATATAAAAATATAGAGACGAGTTTATGCTCGCGGTACCACTCTAATTGACCTTCTCTTTACAGAAAAAGTCCCCTTATCGACAGCTGTCACTGTCTATCCCGTTAACGGAGGAAACCGACGTCCCTTACTCAAAGTTCAGGGAGTGGCTCATGGACGAGTTCAAAATGTGTGCCTATCGGTTTGCACCAACCACCGACTCTCTACAAGTGCACTTGCATTTCTACTATTTCCAATCATGGCCACAATAATGTGTTGTTGAAAGCAATGATACTTGGGTATTTTTAATTTGTCAATAAAATTCTAAAAATTATATTTTTTCTGTCTTGTGTAAAAGCCTTAATTTGTTATCTTATTACCTAAATGCGGAGGTTTTATTTGTTAAAATAAATGCCACGTAAATTGGAGGCTGGGTACCTCAAAAATGGCGAATTCTAGATTTCAAAGACATAGTAATCTCCCGAATCGTATTTAATGAATAAATATAATTCGGGAGATTGAATACCTTTAATAACACAAGCTACTTTTTACTCCACTTTAAAACGCGAAACCTGTGTTTGTAATTCCTCGGCCATGTTGGATAGTGTGGCAGCAGAAGCGGCAACTTCTTCAATCGTTGCTAGTTGTTCTTCAGAAGCAGAAGCTACATTTTGTAGATTTGAAGAAGACATCTGTGCGATTGTTGCAATTTCATCGAAGGATGCGTAAATTTGCTCAGCACTCGATGACATTTCCTCTGAAACTGTTGTTGCTTCTTGAATTTGTTGGGATACTTGTTCAATCAGTTTAACGATTGTTGAGAAGCCTTCCTCAGCTACTTTTACCACTTGCATACCGACTTTTACCTCTTGTGTTCCTGTTTCCATAACTGTTACGGCACGGTTTGTATCCTGTTGTATTTCTGAAATAAGACTTGCTATTTGTTTAGCTGATTGCTTTGATTGATCGGCTAATTTCTTCACTTCATCTGCAACTACTGCAAAGCCGCGACCATGATCCCCTGCACGTGCTGCCTCAATTGCAGCATTTAATGCTAGTAAATTTGTTTGCTCTGCAATATCCGTGATGAGACCAATAATATTTCCGATTTCAAAGGAATGATTTCCTAAATTTTTCACAACGCTAGCAGATTCTAAAACCGCAGAATTAATTGTGTCCATCTGTGTAATCACACGGTGTAGCGATTCATTTCCTTTATTAGCTTCAGTATTTGTTTCTATAGCAAGCTCTGAAACGGCAGCCGTTGTCGTAGCCAATTGCTGAATGCCTTTTGTCATAGTTTTCATAGCTGCTGAACTTTCAGTAGCATTTTTCCCTTGGGCCTCTGAGCCACTTGCCACTTCTTGTATAGAGGAAGTAATTTGTTCTGTCGCTTGGATTGTTTGTTCAGCACTTGCGGTTAATTCAGCGGCAGAACCACTTACTTGTACAGTATTATGACGTACATTTGTAATAAGGTCCTTTAAATTTACTGCCATTTGATTAAAGGCAATTGCTAAATCACCTACCTCATCACGATTCTTAATATGAATTTGCTCAGCTGTTAAATCGCCATTAGCAATCTTTTTAGCGGTTTTTGCCATACCTTTAATAGGGCGAGAGATAAGGCTTCCCATGACCATAGCAATGATGAGACTAGTGACAACAGCGAAGATGCCAAGAATGATCATTTGGAATTTAATAGCTTGAATTTCTTTAGCTGTAGCAGCGATTTTTCCTTTTATATAATCATCTTGGTAGTTAGCAAGATTAGTTACACGGTTATCGAATTGTTTAATAAGTAGGCGACCTTGTGTACTATCGAGCTTTTCGTATTGCTCTGTTTCTCCAGCATCCTTTAATGAAAACATTCGATCTGCGAACCGTTGGACATCCTGCTCGCTTTTATTGATTGCCTCTAATAAATCACTAGATTTTTGAGAATCGAATGAAGCCTTTAATTCATCGTATTTCTTTTTAAACTCTTCACGTGAAGCCGTATTACTTTGCAAATTTTGCTCGTCCCCAAGCAATAGATAACCTCTGATATTTACAATTTCTTGTTTAGCAATTGCGCGTAGCTCTTGAATACTAATAGATTTAGTTGTTTGTTCTTCGAGTAACACACGATATGTTTTGTTTACTGAATTAAGCTGTTTGAAATTTAATCCGATTGTGCCAACTAATACTAAAATAACAATAAAAAAACCGAGTACTAACTTCTTGTAGATAGTAAATCGCATAAGTTGTCGTTTCCTTTCTCAGTAATTTAGTAGAAATGTTACAAAAAAATGAAATATGTTTATACCATTTATATCAGAT
>NZ_JAQZSD010000021.1:0-60173 GCF_028674935.1 Lysinibacillus sp. CNPSo 3705
CTTTTATTATACATTTTATTATGATGTATTTATCAGAAAATTATGATAGATTGGCTGTTTTACGAAGTGAAAAACCGTGTTTTTTCAATAAGGGAAATACTGTTAAAGAATGCACTATTTATAGTTTTAACGGGTATGAAAAAATGAATGAAGGTAATGAGCTCGAGTTATCTAAAAAGATTTAACATTCTAGAAGATGTTGCAAACATAGAATTTCATATCTACAGTATTTTGTTTGTAATAGCAAAAAATATTTCGATAGTCATAGATTTGAAGAGCAAGTAGGCATTTCAAGTTAGTGATGTTTAAGCCTGAGTAGATAAGCTTTTATCACTCGGTTTAATATGTTTGGAAGAGTTCAAAAATAATCTTGTTCATTCTTGCCCTACTTTAGAGTAACCTTTAAATGTAGCACTTTTGGGTTACCTCTTTCGTTCAATCTAATGATTTTATGTGTATGTGCTTACAATTATTTTGTTTTATGCTTATAATAGGAGGGTCAGATTTTTATCTTCATTTCAGTAGAATCTCCCACCTCTCCAAGGTGATGAGGTGAATGTGCATGTGTTCCTTTTCAGTGAGTATCTACTGAAATAGAGGAACTTAAGCTAAGAACGCCACGTCCTGTGGCAAGTTGTCTGTGCGAAAGCGAAGCGACAGCAACACGGGTTTTGTCTGTGCGAAAGCGAAGCGACAGCAACAACAACAACAGCACACGACTGAGTGACCAACATATGTTGGCCAAAGCCTCCGGCGGATGTCACGGATTTTTAAAGGATTGAATTGTGGAAAATCCGGACGCATTGTTTATTTGCGCGAAGCAAAGCGTTAGCGGAGATTACGCCAAGGCGAAATTGATCTGATGAAAAAGTAGCCTAGGGTGAGCGATTGCGATTGAAAAAATTATTATATGTAGCTTTTTTTGTTGTTTTTATAGTCATTTTTTTGTACGTAAACAATCACTGGCTGGTTGTAAGCAAGTATGAATTCGAGTCAGAAAAAGTGCCTGCTAGCTTCGATGGGCTACGCATTACACAAATATCAGATTTACAGGATGCTCTCTTTGGCGAACAGCAAGAGAAGCTCATAGCAAAGGTGAAAGCAACAAATCCTGACCTAATTTTTATTACAGGTGATTTAGTTGATAGTAATCGTTATGATTTGGAGCGAAGCTTGCAAGCCGCTAGAGGATTAGTTAAATTAGCGGATGTCTATTATGTACTAGGAAACCATGAAGTAGCGACGAATAAAGTGAATGAAATTTATGAGGAGCTATCATCGTTAGGTGTACATGTGTTGTCCAATGAATCGACCTTCATTGAGCGCGACGGGGAGCGCTTGGCGATTGTTGGCATAGAAGATCCGTTATCAGGTAGAACAACGAAAGAAATGCTAGAAATAGCAACTAAAAATGTTCCACCAAATATATTAACGATATTACTAGCACATCGACCAGAAGTGTTTAATACGTATGTAGAGTTTGGAATTGATTTAGTATTTGCAGGACATGCGCATGGTGGACAAGTTCGAATTCCTGGTATTGGCGGTCTTTTCGCACGAGGACAGGGAATATTCCCGAAATATACGGCTGGTCTTTCTAAAGAAGGCACAACAACTATGGCCGTTAGTCGAGGATTAGGCAATAGTACAGTACCTATGCGGGTTTTTAATCCACCAGAGATTGTTGTCATGGAATTAAAGAAAAAATAAGCACTGCGTCTTTGCTACGCAGTGCTTTCTATTTGTTTACGCTCTATACGTTTAACAAGATAGATACTTATTTCATATAAAATAATCATCGGAATTAAAACGAGTAGCTGACTAATAAAATCGGGTGGTGTAATTACAGCAGAACCAATGCCCATCCCGATATAAGACCAGCCTCGTATTTTTTTCATGGATTCAGCCGTTAGTACACCAATGGATGATAAAAAGAGAGCTACAATTGGTAATTCAAAGAGTAGTCCGAGTGGTACAGTTGTCATCACTAAAAAATGCATGTATTCATTTGCGGACACCATCACATCAAAATTAGCTGCTCCAACACTTACTAAAAATGAATAGCTAAGTGGATTCACAATAAAGTAACCGAAAGCTACGCCTAATAAAAAGAGTAAAAGCATGACAGGGGCATAAAGACCGAGGAAACGGCTTTCTTCTTCTTTTAAACCTGGCTTTACGAAACTCCACAAAAAATGAACTAAAAATGGCATTGATAGCCCAAATGCTAATGTTGTGGAAATCGTCATATAAAATTTGACAACCTCTAACGGCCCTAAAATAATTAGTGAATGTCCTCGAGTTACATAAGGGAACCAACTATTAATAGTAGAGAATACGATAATAAAAAATAAAATAAATACGATAAGCCCTTTAATAATTTGTTTTCGTAGTTCTGTAAGATGTTCAAGCAATGAGGCTATTGGAAAAAGGGACCCACCGGCTTCCGTATCCGGTTCACTTGTCTCAACTGGAATTTCAACAAAAGCCTCCACAGGTGTGAGAGGCTCAGCTTCTTTCTTATCAAGTGGACTTAAATATTTTCTTTTTCCTTCTTCATATGGATCCATAGGACAACCTCCTACGAAGCGTCAGATTTTTTTTCTTCTTTTTTCACTGAATCATCCTCATCATCGATAAGCCCCTTCGTGGACTTTTTGAACTCTGCAAATGTTTTACCGACTGCACCACCGATTTCCGGCAATTTTTTTGGACCAAACACGATTAAAACAATGACTAAAATGATGATTAACCCAGGTACCCCAATTGCTCCGAGACCTCCCATAGTCTTACCTCCTTTTTGAAACATTAGTATATCAATTTATGCATCGGCATAATTGCATCTTGAATCGGCTTTGTGCAAGCACAAGCACAAAGAACTCCTTTTTCGATTCTGTGACATTCGCCGGAAACTTTGGACCAACAGATGTTTTTTGCGCGAAAGCGTAGTGCAAACGCAGCGTCAGCAGCATGATGTTTTTTTGCGCGAAAGCGTAGTGCAAACGCAGCGTCAGCAGCATGATGTTGGTCACTCAAGCGTGTGTTGTTGCTGTCGCTTCGCTTTCGCACAGACAAAACCCGTGTTGCTGTTGTTGTTGCTTTCGCACAGATAACTTGCCACAGGACGTGACGTTCTTAAACTGAGTTCCTCTATTTTAGCGGGTGTCCAAACATCCGCTAAAAAGAAGTTATACTAAGGAACCGCCTGATTTGCTATATTTCACAACACCCTCTGCACAGCGGTAGGCTAGTGCCCCTAAAGTACCTGTTGGGTTATAGCCACTATTGTGTGCAAAGTTTCCGGCACTTACAGCAAAAAGATTTTCTGCATTCCAATGTTGCAAGTAGTTATTCACAACGCCATCCTCTGGCTTTAAGCTCATAACTGTTCCGCCTGTATTATGGGTTGTTTGATACGGTACAATATTGTAATCAGTGATTTCAGCATTAGGGACAACAATTTTAGCGCCCATTTCTTTCATAATGTCAGCTGCACGTGCTGAAATATATTTATGAAGTGCGCGATCCTGATCCGTAAAGTTGTAGGTTAACTGTACAAGAGGTAAGCCGTAAGCATCCTTATACGTAGAATCTAGAGATAAATAATTTTCTTTATGTGGCATTGAAGCACCCTGTGCACCAATCCCGAATGAGCGTGTATAGTAATGAATAGATTGTTTTTTAAATTCTGATCCCCATGTTGGCGTATCAGGAGGTGTTGGGTTTGAGCCGATAGGACGCGCACCTGTTTGTGTCAGAGCTATATTTCCACCGTGAATAAAATCTAAATCACTATGATCGAAATTATCTCCATTATAATCATCTAAGCTCATACCAAGGGCACCTGCACCCATAAATGCGTTATACTGCTCATCGAAAAACCCTGCAGCTCCAGGGAGTATTTGATAGCAATAGTTTCTTCCAAGTGTCCCTCTTCCAGTAGCTGGATCATATCTTTCCCCAATGTTAGAGACCATCAATAACTTGGCATTATTAAAGACATAACTAGTAAGTACAACAGCGTTTGCTGGTTGAATAAATTCTTCACCAGATATCGTATCGATGTATCGGACACCAGTTACTTTATTGCCTTTCTTTAAAATTTCAACAACATTGGAATTATAGCGTAAGTCAAAGTTACCTGTTTTTAATGCAGTAGGAACAACAGTAACCTCCGCAGATGATTTGGCGCCATATTCACAACCAAAGCGTTCACAGAAGCCGCAGTATTGACAAGCATTAATGGTTTCACCGTCAGGGTTCTTATAAACTTCTGATAAATTTGCAGAAGGTACCATGTAAGGCGATAGTTTTAATTTTTTTGCAGCTGTTTCAAATTGCGTAAGCATCGGTGTCATTTTCATTGGCCCCGTCGGATAAGGATTTGAACGTTTCCCGCTAAAAGGATTTTTATCATCACCGGAAATACCGGACGTTTTTTCGAATTTGTCGAAATAGGGCTCTAGTTCATCGTATGTTAATGCCCAATCTTGTAATAAATAATCAGGTCCAAGCTTATTCGCACCATAACGTTTGTCTGTCATTGTTTTAATTTGAAAATCATACGGTAAGAAGCGATACGACATACCGTTCCAATGTGTACCAGAGCCGCCAAGCCCTTCCCCAAGTAAAAAGGAACCGAGCTGACGCATAGGCAATGCCTTCATATTCCGATTATTACGGAAGCTGATTGTTTCCTTTGAGAGATTTTGCATTAAATCATAACGAATTGCATAACGATACTCATCGTGGATTGTCAAATAATCTTCCGTGCCGCGCTTTTGTCCACGCTCTAAGCCAACGACCTTTAAGCCTGCCTTTGAGCACTCTGCAGCGACAATGCCGCCGGTCCATCCTACCCCGACTGTTACAACATCTACACTTGGTAATGTTTTGGCCATTTACTAACCCCCTATTAGTGGCTACCTAATGAATTAGGCTCAATTTTTTGGAATTTCGGTTCTTCGATTTGCGTAATATACGCCATTTGATGACCGGGGAAGCCTTTCATTCGCCAGCCATCCATATTACGATTACCGCCATATATAGGGTCAGAGTAAGCACCTTCTAATGTTGCTGCACGTAATAAAGTAAAGAAGAAAGCAGATGTGACGCCACTCATTTGTACGTCGCCTTTCTGGAAGGCAGTTAAAATTTCATCCATTTGCTTAGCCTCTATATCATTGAAGCTCTTTTTATAGCGATTCTGTGCTTCCGACTCCAACCTTTGAACACCTTGCTTAAAAATTTCCGCTCGCGTTAAACGACTCTGATAACCTTGTGTTGGCGCACCCTCACCGAATGGTCCATGCATGTATTCTTTAGAATTACTACCATATTGGCCTGCTAGCTGATGGTCGATAAAGTAAGGCACATCTAAGCCCTTTGCCCCTGGACCTAAATCGTCCTCAGGGAAAATACGTTCAGTCGCATTTGCTAAAATATTGAAATCCCTTTGATTCATAAAAAACATTTTAGCTTTTGGCGAGCCAGTCTCTTCAGTAGCCGTTCCATGCTGACCATGCTCTAGCGTAGCAGTTCCTTTACCAGACATGTTATAGCCTACAAGGCCTCCTATTAATCCACCGCCGACTAATGTACCTGCTGCAATACCTGTCGTTTTTAAAAAATCACGACGTGAAATATCTTTTTCCGAACTCATAGAAATCCTCCTCAAAAGTATAGAAACTATTCTATTTTTTATAATCAGCAAAAAAAGTAAATTATAATCAGGTATCCCTGGTAAAATTTATAATTTAATCCAACCGAGGATTCAATTTAATGTAATCGGGATAGATTGTGGATAAGTTGTGCATTGAATGTGGATAATGTGTGGGGAAATAAGATAACGATTACTGCAGCTGAGCAAATGTCTGTGGATAATTATCAATCGGGGAGATAGTGGCAATAGGATGTTCAGTAAATGATGCCATAAATGAGTAAAGGAGCTACCCCAGTAATGGAGAGCTCCTATCATCGAAATGATTTGTTATTGAACTACTTCTTGCATAGCTTCAAAAAGTTGCTCGGTAGAAATAATACGCTCGCCACCGCCTTGTACCATCTGCTCACTGCCGCCACCTTTTCCGTTAATGAGTGGCAATGCTTTTGCAGCAATATCCTTCATACTTTTCTCAACTTTTGCACCACGTGCTGCGACAAACTGGAGCTTGTCTTCATTTTCTGAAATAAGTAATACGATCGCTTCAGTCTGCTCAGCGACAATAGTTCTAGCTAATTTTTGCAGCTCTTGCATAGTACGCTGAGTAAAGGCTGCAGTAATAATACGTTCTTTACTAGATACTAGCGCCTTTGCTTCATAATTCAGTAGCTCCTCTTTTGCTGCTACGAGTGCTTTTTCTGTATTTTTCTGTGTTGTTAACATTTTTGTAAGTGCTGTAGCTGCTTCAACCTCAGGTACACTTAATTGTCTTGCAACGTCAGCTAGTACTTTCTTTCGCATGGCAAGCTCTGCTAAAACCCTGTGACCACAGACAAAGGAGACACGAATATTACCCTTCATTTTTTCAGTGCCAAGGATTTTTATCGCACTTACTTGTCCTGTAGATGTTGGATGTGTACCGCCACAACCGTTGTAATCAAAGTCCGGAATAATAACAAGTCGAATATCTCCTGTGACGGCTACCTCTTTACGTAGGCTATAGTTCTCCAGTTCTTTTTCTGTAATCCATTTCGTTTCAATCGGAAGATTCTCTAGAATAATTTCATTAGCACGAGCTTCTGCTGCTACAAGCTGCTCTTCCGTTAGGGTATCCACTGCAATATCAATTGTGACCTGCTCAGTGCCCAAGTGGAAGCTAACGGTAGGTGCATCAAAAAGCTCGACAAAAGCCGCTGTTAAAATATGTTGACCTGCATGCTGCTGCATATGATCAAAGCGCCGTTGCCAATTCAATTTTCCATGCACTTCACCAACTAAATTTGAACAGTCACCTTGAATATAATGACGAATTTCATCATTCATTTTCTCAACATTGATGACCTCGATATCATTTAAAGTACCTGTGTCATGAGGTTGTCCGCCTCCAGTTGGATAAAATGCAGTATTTGATAGCACCACGTAGTTACGGCCATCTAAATCCGTCCCTTTATTGACAACTGTTGCATTAAATTCGCGCAGCATAACATCTTGATAATATAGTAGTTCTTTCAAGAAAAAGCCTCCCCCTTTATGTAAAGTATTCATATGAGAATCATATCTCTCAATTAGTTCCATTTCATTGTGGCATAATTACTTTCTAGTGTATATGAGTTTTCTATTTGACCCATGCTGAATTTGATTTAATATATATAAGAACAGGTTAACTTAAAGGAGATCGTACAATGGAAATTACACAATTCTCAATGGAAGAAATATTAGATCCAACAAACATTATTGAAGGCAAGCGCTACGAATTTATTTTAGATGTAGATATTGATGAAGAGGATGAGCTTTATCACGAAGCAGGAATTGAAATTCGTGTATTAATTGCTGAAAAAGGTGAAGAGTCATTTATTTTAAATTACTTCATCATGGAAAAAGCTGAAGGCGAATATTTAGACTTTGCATTAGAGGATGAAGAGCTAGAGGAAATTTTAGCATTCTGCAATGAGGAAATTGCAAAAGCATAATATGCTCGCGTAAAAGCCTTTCCAACAAAAATTAATATTCTTATTTGGTAAAATTCCGCTCTTCTTTCAGTGGGCAGGCACGAGCTACATTGGCGTACTCTTGTTTGTCTCCTGGGAGTTTACGCGGAATTTTAACTTTACATCATTAGTTAAGATTATTTAAGGTTGGTGAAACATTCGTGTTGTATTCAAGTGCTAAACTAAGTTTAAGGTTATTTTGAAGTTTATCACTGAAGCGGCTCATCGGACGTCCAGTTGGAACGGAAATCAACCACACTTTATGGTGAAGAGGTGTTCTATGTCAGTTTATACACATTCTATTATGGTAGCTTTGTTAATAACAATTTTCTTTTCCTTTGTACTATTTGTACCTTGGCTTATTTATACGTATCGGAAATATGGCTACTTATCTGTATCCAAAACGATTATTATGTTCTCCTTTATTTTTTACTTTTTATCGGCATTATGCTTAGTTTTACTACCTTTCCCGGAAACACGTGATACTTGCTCTCTACAAGCTGCAGATACCGTCCATTACAATTTACATCCTTTTCAATTTGTCACGGATATTTTAAAGGATAGTGGGATTGTTCTGACGAATCCATCAACGTGGATTTATATACCAAAGCAGCCCGCTTTTTATCAAGCATTCTATAATTTCTTATTGCTCATGCCATTCGGAGTATACTTGCGTTATTTTCTTAAAAAAAGAGAGTACTGGAAGCGTGCATTTCTATTTAGCTTTTTGCTAACATTGTTTTATGAGGTAACTCAATTTACGGGGATTTATGGCATCTTTAATTGTGCGTATCGAATTTTTGATGTGGATGATTTAATGCTTAACAGTGTTGGTGCACTATTAGGATTCTTTTTAGCCCCTGTTGTGTGGGCGCTGTTTCCTTCACATGAAGAGGTAGCGGCTAAAGCAGCAGAAATGGTCGAAAAAGATATCATCAAGCCATTATCTATTTTGTTAGCACTAGCAGTGGATTTGATAATCGCGCAGTTCATTTTGTTCTTCGTTAGTGTCATAACAGGCTATAGTGGCATGTTCGAGTTTTTAGTGAAAATTGCTTTGTATATGTTGCTATTTGGAGTTGTTCCAAGCTTTACAGGTGGGGCAACATTAGGGATGAAATTTATGCGTTTTACAATGGTCAGTGAAAATGGCAAAAGTATTGTCAGTCAATCTTGGCGCCGTTGTGTTGCTATTCTCGTGGTAGTATGTACGTCGAAAATGATAACAACTTTCGGAAATATTCAATTAGATATGGATTCACCATTTTATGTACTGCAAATTGTCATTACATTGCTAGCCTTTATTGCGAATTTTGTTCTAACGATGGTAATGGCTATTCATGTAATACGGGTCATCGTAAGTGGAGGCAGACGCCGTTTATTTATGGACTATTACGCAGGCTTGCTAGCAACGAGAAAAAAATAAGGGGGATTGTTGGATGAAATACGTAATCATTGGAGGAGATGCTGCCGGAATGTCAGCAGCAATGGAAATATATCGAAATGTACCAGGGGCAGAGATTACATCTGTAGAACGTGGCTTTATTTATTCATATGGGCAGTGTGGCTTACCCTATGTGGTAGATGGGCGGATTTCATCGACTAAGCGTCTTATAGCAAGAGATGTAGAAACTTTTCGTGATAAGTATCGTATTGATGCCCGTGTTGGTCATGAGGTGACCAGAATTGATGTTGAACAGAAGCTAGTTTTTGGAACGCAGACGTCCGGGGAATCGTTTGAAATCCCCTATGATAAGCTACTTATTGCAACAGGTGCAGATCCTATTATGCCGGTGGAGAATGGTTCAGATTTAGCGGGTATACACACGGTGAAAACAATACCGCAGCTAGAGGATTTACTAACTGATTTAACGTTAGATATAGAAAATGTAACCATTATAGGTGCAGGCTATATTGGGCTAGAAATGGCTGAGACGATATATGCTTGCGGTAAAAAAGTAAGATTGATTCAACGAGGTAGCTATGTTGCAAGAATTTTAGACGAAGAGCTTGCGCAACATGTTCATGAGGAAGCAAAAAAGAATGACATCGAGCTTGTGCTAAATACAAAAGTAGAGGCGTTTGAGGGCAATCACCGTGTTGAGCGTGTCATTACGGACAATGGCACTTTTGATACAGATTTAGTCATTATGGCTGTTGGAATTAAACCGAATACACAATTTTTAGAGGGAACAGGTGTAGCACTAGCTAAAAATGGTGCGGTCATTGTCAATCGACATTTAGAGACATCTGTTGAACATATTTATGCTGCGGGAGATTGTGCAACGCATTTTAATATTGTAAAAGAACGCTTAGATTATGTACCTCTTGGCACGACTGCTAATAAGCAAGGTCGGTTAGCGGGACTCAATATGTCAGGCAAATCTGCGCCGTTTAGCGGTATTGTAGGTACTTCAATCTTAAAGTTTTTCAATTTAACAATTGCTACGACTGGTATTAATGAGCGCAAGGCTAAAGAGCTAGGCTTTGAGTATGAGGCCTTTAAATTATCTGCCCGCCATATTGCAGGTTATTACCCTGGTGCTCAACGGATGTTTATTAAAATTGTTGTTCGTAAACGAGATCAACAACTTTTAGGGGCACAAATTGTTGGACCTGCAGGTGTTGATAAACGGATCGATGTGTTTGCGACCGCCTTATACAATAAAATGACATTACCAGATTTACTAGATTTAGATTTAGCCTACGCGCCTCCATTCAATGGTGTTTGGGATCCTCTACAGCAGATTGCCAGAAAAAATGGGCGTTTATAATATAGGGGGTAATTAGAAATGAGCATTTACGACATTCAAGTTGCTCTAGACGATGGTACTGAATATAGTTTAGATCGTTATAAGGGGAAGGCAATGTTAATTGTTAATACGGCTTCCAAATGTGGCTTTACACCACAGTTTGAAGAATTAGAAGATCTATATAAAAAGTATCAGGATAAAGGCCTTGTTATTCTTGGCTTCCCATCAAATCAGTTTAAGCAAGAGGTAGCAACTGCTGAGGAAGCGGCGTCCCAATGTCGTTTGACATATGGTGTGACATTCCCGATGCATGAAATCGTAAAGGTCAATGGTAAAGATGCACACCCTATTTTTGAGCATTTGACATCCCATTCTAAAGGCTTTCTAGGCAACAGTATAAAGTGGAATTTCACCAAATTCCTTGTGAATCGTAATGGTGAGGTTGTAGGACGCTATGGTTCAGCGGATAAGCCAAGTAGTTTTGAGAATGATATTAAAAAAGTATTAGCATAATAAAGTTGGAGGATTCGCGCACAGTTTGTGTGTGAATCCTTTTTGGTCGATAAAACGCGAAAATTTTTCGATAAAACACATAAAAGTTGCGATAAAGTGCGAAAAATTCTCGATAAATTGTCTACAATTTAAGGTTGTTGTAAGCTTGCGACAACTTTGTTGTAAGTTTGGGGTCGTATACTAAAGTCAGAAAGAAGAGGTGAGCGTTTATGACGCCATTATTAAAGGTACAAAATGTAGAAAAAACTTACGGCAAAGGCGCAAATACATTTACAGCGCTATCGAATATATCATTTGAAGTAGAAAAAGGAGAGTTTGTTGGTGTAATGGGGCCTTCGGGGGCTGGGAAATCGACGCTACTAAATGTGTTAGCGACAATCGATACACCAACGACTGGTGAAATCATTATTGGTGATACAAACTTAGCGCGCATGAAGGACGCAGAGTTAGCAGATTTTCGTCGCGACAATCTAGGTTTTATTTTCCAAGACTATAACTTACTTGATTCTTTAACCGTTCGTGAAAATATCGTACTGCCACTTGCGATTGCAAAAGTGCCAACAAAGGCAATTAACGCAAAGGTAGAACGCATAGCTACACTATTTGGGATAAAAGAGTTACTCGATAAATACCCTTACCAAATTTCTGGCGGGCAAAAACAACGTACAGCATCATCACGTGCATTAGTTACAGAGCCGAAATTAATATTTGCGGATGAGCCAACTGGTGCTCTGGATTCAAAATCAGCAACAGACTTACTTGAAAGTTTAAGTGATTTGAATAATTCTCAAGCGTCCACTATTATGATGGTGACGCATGATGCATTCGCAGCAAGCTTTTGCCAGCGCATTCTATTTATTCAAGATGGACAGCTTTCTAAGGAAATTCATCGTGGTACTCAAACAAGAAAGCAATTCTTCCAAGAGATTTTACAGGTGCTTGCTGGCATCGGAGGTGGAGTAAATGACGTTATTTAGTTTAGCGCGTAAAAATATTCAGCGTAATTTGTCGAACTACTTTTTATATATCGCCTCGATGGTTTTTAGTATCGTCATCTACTTTACGTTTGTGACATTAAAATATAATGATGATATTTTAGCCTCACAACAATTTTCACGGCAAATTAAAGGCTTAATGAGTGGATCATCTGTTGTGTTATTATTCTTTATCGTCATCTTTATGGCGTATTCCAATTCGTTTTTTATGAAAAAACGTAAAAAGGAAGTAGCACTTTATTCGCTATTAGGTGTACGTAAACAGAAAATCGGCTTAATGCTCTTTTTTGAGAATTTAGTGATCGGTTTTGTTTCTCTAGTACTAGGAATTGTTCTTGGATTCTTTATGTCACAAGGTTTATTAATGATCTTAGTACGTTTAATGGGCTTTGATGTTGTAGGAAGTTTAACATTTTCCCCTGAGGCTCTAGTCAATACAACATGTATTTTTGCGCTACTATTTTTATTCACATCTTTACAAGGCTATCGTGTCATCTATCAATTTAAATTGATTGACCTGTTTCATGCTGAGAAGCAAGGAGAGAAAATTCCACGTGCATCATTAATAGCAGCTATTCTTGGGACAGCGCTACTTGCATTTGGTTATTATACAGCGTCAGCTGATATTTTTACGAGTAAAATTTGGAGATTCTTCACAATATTAGGGACGCCACTGATGGTTATAGGTATGACAATTGCAGGGACATATTTATTATTCCATAGTGTTAGCGTATTTGTGTTAACGGCGTTGAAAAAAGCAACTTCTTGGTCATGGAAAGGCTTAAATTTAATTGGTGTATCACAATTATTGTACCGTATTCGAGCAAATGCTAAATCACTTTCTATTATCGCTATTTTAAGTGCGACAACGATCACAGCAGGTGGCGGCGTTTTCGGTATGTATTACAATGCCGAAGCCAGTGTACGTCATGCGCTACCTAACACATTTATGTGGAAGGGCGATACGGTAAAATTTTCTCAAGAAGACGTCTTATACAACGAATCGCTTTCTGTGAAAAAATTACGTGTGGATAATGAATTTTCGTTTTTTGAATATACATTATTAAAGGAATCCGACTATAATCGTCTAGCAAAATTGCAGGGAAAAGATGAACAACTGCACATTGCAAATGGTGCAACAGTTTTACTTGATACAAGCTTCGATGAACGTTTTTCACATGATTTTACCGGTGAAGAATTTAAATTAGAGAACGGGGAATCATTCCATGTGGATAAAATGTATACAGAGAGTGTATTAAACTTTATTCCAGCTGGGACAGTCCTCGTTGTAAATGATAAAGTGTTCGCTGCAACTAATGCTGAAGATGTTAAAATGCAGGTAGTTGGTATGGACAATGACTTAAAGCAACAGGCTATTTCAAAGGAAATTTACAATCAACTATCTACTGAACAGCAAGAAGGGTTTTCAAGTGTTCCGCAAAGTTATGAGGATGGTTTAGCTACTGTAGGATCACTATTGTTTGTAGGAAGCTTTTTAGGATTAGTATTTTTAGCAGCGACAGGAAGTATTATTTACTTCAAAGTTTTAACAGAGGCAGAGGAAGATCAGCCTAAATATGCTATTTTAAATAAAATTGGTGTGAACAAAAAACAAATACTAAAAACAGTTGCAGGGCAGGTTGCCGTTATCTTTAGTGCACCACTCGTTGTTGGCATCGTCCATAGTGCATTTGCGCTACTAGCCTTTTCACAGCTATTTAGTATGGATATTACTAAACCAGTAATTCTGTGGATGATTGCTTATTCAGCAATTTATGGCATCTATTATATCTTTACAGTTCGTTCATTCTATAAAATTATTAGACAGGGGAATTAATATGAAAAAGGTTTTCTTAGGTATAGGAGCATTGTTCTTATTGTTCGTAGCAGGACTTGTTGTGCTGATGACCGTTGATTTTAACCGTTTAAATAAAGAAGCATACTATGTTCATATCACTTCTGATGGTAAAATGGAGGAATTCAAGGCAAGCAACGGAGAAATATGGAAGTCATATTGGTACGAGCTACCTGCTTATGACGAGAACGGTGAAGAGAAAACATTGAAGTTTTCAGCTCAGAAAAATTTACGTCACGATGCATACTTAAAGCTTTATGTAAAAAAAGAAACAGAAGTTTCATCATATGATGAAGTAAAATTCCATGAGCTACCTGCAAAAGTACAGGAGCTAATGAAGAAATAAGAAGAAGGAGTAGTCCCTGTGTCGGGCTACTCCTTTTGTTCTTCTTGTAATTGAATGCTAACAGTTGTACCTTGTTGTTCTTCAGAGGTAATTATTACAGTTCCTCCGTGCGCTTCAATAATATCTCTAGCAATAGCAGTACCTAACCCAGTACCATGTGTCTGCTCAGTATTTGTCCCTCGATAATAGCGTTCAAAAATATGTTCAAGATCTTCGGCGGAAATGCCGTTACCGTTATCGGAAATCGTAATTGAATGATCTTCAACAAGAATAGTAACTGATACATCAGAAGGATTATGAAGCAATGCATTGTGTAAAAAATTCATTATCGCTCGTCGCATAAAGTGCTCGTCAATGTGATGCTTGATGACATCGTTCGTTGCATTAAACTCAATACTGGCTTCCTCATATTGAGGGGTATTGAGTGTATCTATAACGATTTCACGAATAAATTGCACCATATTTACTTCGGTTAAGCTGAGCGGAAGCTGCTGATGTCTTAAGCGCATAGTTAAATTTAAATCATCGAGTAAATCTTGCATATGCAATGATTGTTTTTCGATAATGTGAGCGTAGTCTCTTTGTTCATCAGCAGTCAATTTTCCATCATTCAGTAGCTCCGCATATCCACGAATCGAAGCAAGAGGTGTTTTCATATCGTGGGAAACATTGCTGATCCATTCCTCACGCATCATTTCTAATCTTTTACGTTCCTGCTCGTGTGCGGCAAGCTCTTTTGATACTTCATTTAAATTCTCGAAAACAGGTTTGTACACACCACCTGGCATTTTACTAGAAACATGCTCATGATTTTTTAAATGACGAATACGTTCAATCATTGCGTGTAGGGGCTTGGTCAACGTTCGACCGAAAAGCCAGCCAACGAGCGTAGCTACTAATAAATCAGCAAGGACAATGAGCAAACCAAACTTACCAATAAACTGTAATACGGAAGAACCAGAAAAATGAGTGACATATCTAGTAACGCCACTTCCTTCGATGCCGATAAGATAACTGATACTTTCTTTACTTCCCACATATACGGTTGTATCTACGTCGAATTCTTTATATTTATAAACTTGAATTAAATCAATCGGCGCATAGTGTGCAGGAGCTTTCTTTGGAGCAAAATGGGCTTCAATGACCTGTCCATTATTATCAAGTAATTGAATCCAAGCATTTCGCTGATGCAATTGTTGAAGTCCATCCTTGCTTACCGCTACCGTTCCATTACTTATATCAATATACTGTTGGAACTCGCGCACGAAGTTTTCCTCTGAATACGTAGTTGTTTTATCGTATTTATTTACCTGTTGGAAAATGAAACCAATTAAAATGGCTGTATTCAGGAAAATAACAATAATAACAATAGACAGTACAGACAGCAGAAATCTAGCTGTTAATTTCCATTTCATACTTGCTCCTCTTTTGGAACGACAAATTTATAGCCAAGCCCTTTTACAGTTGTAATATACCTAGGTTTTGATGCGTCATTTTCAACCTTTTCACGCAGACGTCGGATATGCACCATTACGGTATTGTCTGAGCCGAAAAAGTCCTCTCCCCACACACGCTCAAACAGAGTTTCTTTACTTAAAATTCGATTAGGATTGTTCATAAAGCAAGTCATCAAGCCGATCTCTTTCGCTGTTAGCTCCAATAAAACACCGTCCTTATGTACCTCCGTTTCATCTCCATTAAGCAAGAATGGACCAACTTGAATCGATTTCGCTGAAGTTACTGGCACTGCTTCCTGCGTTTGATAACCAGCTCTGCGAAGCTGTGCTTTCACACGATAGGCGACCTCTTTAGGACTAAAAGGTTTCGTAATATAATCGTCCCCTCCGATAGCAAGTCCTAAAATTTTATCAATTTCCTCGTTTTTGGCTGACATGAAAAGCACCGGCACATGCGACACTTCTCGAATACGTCGACATAAATCGTAGCCCTCACCATCAGGAAGCATCACGTCAAGAAGTACAATATCGGGCTGAGTCTGTTGAAAGCTCGTCCAAGCTTCTTGAATGGAGCCAGCTGTATGAATTTGCTTATACCCTTCTTTTTGCAGGCTGACTTTTAGAAGCTTTGCTAAATCTGCCTCATCGTCCACTACTAGAATTGTTGGTTCTTGCATTGTTCACACGTCCTTTCTTCTTTATATGGTCAATCGTCATTAGAATTTTAAGAATAGCAGAATAAGTAAATGATAGCACGATAAGCAATCCCTTATTATTTTGCAATAAAAGTTACCGATTGAAAATTTCTCGTTATGTGACTCATTATAAATGAAACTTGCTTAAAAAAGGAATTGAGACATTATTCATTATTTGAATTAAGAAATATCAAGACCAATTAGTTACCTATAAATGGGGAAATAATGATTTACATACTCAGCTGAAAAGTTTATTTTTAAACACGTACAGGTTTCTAGAACTTTGTAGAAAAGCCTTTAAAATCAACGATGCAACTTTAGGTTGCGGAAAAAGTAACCAATGAGTTCTCGATTAATGTTGGGATTTTTAGTAAAGTTAAGGTATCAAAAATGATAGGCGGAATGATCTATGAATTTATCTCAGAATTTAAAAAATAAAAGAGAAGAGCACAGTTTTTCACAAGAAGACATTGCTCAAAAATTAAATGTTTCTAGACAATCTGTTTCAAAATGGGAAAACGGTAATTGTTATCCGGATTTAGATAATCTCATTTCATTAAGTGAGCTATATAATATTTCGCTAGATGAATTGGTTAAAGGTAACAAAGATTTCCGAAAAGAGATTATCATTCAAAATACAGATAATAAACTTCCGATAACACAATGGTGGGCGTTGATACCGATTATTGGAATGCTTTACGGATTGATTTCAATGATTTTAAAACATTTTTAGGCAATATTCATATAAAAACAGCTTTACATTAGAATACGTTCTAGCTCCTGCGTGTCATTGATCGCAGGAGCTTTTTCATAACTTTTTAAAACCATCCCAGAAAAGGTCAGTACTAGTAAGAGTACTAAGGCTTTTTGACACGTTTACAGATGTAAAAGCGTAATAAGAGTGTCAATCATTAAGATGGAAACAATGTTTTAAAAAAATAGCAGCAGACGCGCTCGGACTTTCAGATTTCGGGTAGTTATCACTCGAGAGGGCTATGATGACGGACGCAGATGATTATTGCTTTACAAATCGTGCGATTATCCATGTAAACGGTGAGTGCGCGATGAGCAAAAAGCGTTTACTGCGTCGTTACGACTACCTAATGCACAATATTAGTAATGTATTCCTCGAAACAGCAGGAACTATTGACCTTAATGTCGAAATTAAATTTACAATCGACAATAAACCATTATCAATTGATATTCATATCGGCAATGACAATGTCTCACCATCTGCATCATTTGAGGAGATTACATGTTTTGCGAATAATTGGATGATTGACCATAAAGAAAAATACAAGAAAGGTGATTTCTCACACATATTTGATTTATACATGAACAATTAAAAATATAGCTCTCTACGTTTTGTGGAGAGCATTTTTAACTTAAGTATATACATAAAATTAGAACTAGGAGCGTGACGAAAAAATGACAAGCGAATTGCAAATGCTAGAAAAAGAAGGAATACAAAGTGAAGATCTTGTACAGCAGCCGCAAGCTGTCGAAACGTTATTCGTAAATAAGTTCATAGATGGTATTTTAGATCCAAAACAAAATATGCTTGGACCTGTCAAAGACGGTGGAACAATTATTGCTAATACGACACCAGGCTGTTGGGGGCCGATGCTAACACCAACGATCCGCGGTGGGCATGAAGTAACGAAGCCTGTATTTGTAGAAGGGGCAGAGGTAGGAGACGCCATTGTTATCAAGATTAAATCAATACAGGTAACATCAGTAGCAACGGCATCTGGGCATGATGAGGCGATTTTAGACCGATTCATTGGGGATCCATTCGTATCAGTAAAGTGTCCCGGCTGTGGTAAGCTACATCCTAATACAGTTGTCAAAGGAATAGGTCGACAGGCCATTCGCTGTTCGACATGTGATACAGAAACATCACCTTTTAACATGACGCATGGCTATACTATGGCGTTAGATCATAAAGGCAATATTGGTGTGACTGTTGGGCGAGAAGGCGCTCGTCGTATTGCACTTGATGCTAAAAATTATATGCGTACACCTGAAAATTCTGCGCAAAATCCTGTGGTTGCGTTAGCGCCAAGTGATTTGATTGGTGTTATGGCAAGAATGCGACCTTTTTTAGGGCAGCTTGGAACGACACCTTCAAAGGCGATGCCCGATTCCCATAATGCTGGTGATTTTGGTTCTTTTTTAATCGGTGCGCCACATGAATATGCATTTACGCAGACTGAATTAGATACACATCGTACAGATGGACATATGGATATAAGCCGTGTTCGTGAGGGGGCAACAATTATTTGTCCAGTAAAGGTTCCTGGTGGCGGTGTGTATATTGGTGATATGCACGCAATGCAAGGGGACGGTGAAATTGCGGGACATACAACGGATGTTGCTGGTATTGTTCAGCTTCAGGTAAGTGTATTGAAAAAGGTAGCTTTGGATGGTCCTATTTTATTGCCAAATATAGAGGATTTACCTTATACGGCTAAACCTTTTACAAAGGAAGAAAAACGTCGTGCACGTGAACTTGCAGAGGAATTTGGCGTTAAGCAAGTGGAGGAAGCATTCCCAGTATCAATTGTTGGCTCAGGCACATCATTAAATGAAGCAACAACGAATGCGATCAGCCGTGCTGCAAGGCTTTTTGAGATGAGCGAGCCAGAGGTTATGAATCGAGCGACGATTACAGGATCGATTGAAATTGGTCGTCATCCAGGAGTTGTAACAGCAACTTTCCAAGTACCTAAAACAGTACTAAAAAAAGCAAAAATTTATAAACCAGTGAAAAAACAATATGATTAAATGCATAAAATGAAGTCCAAAAAGAAAGCAAACTAGAAAATTTCATAGTTTGCTTTTTCTTTCTAATAGATTATAATGCTAAAAAATATGGTGAAAGACATACTTTAAATGATTTACAAAATATTACATTTGTAAATTGGACTCTTTTAAGTAGTTGTTTAATAGAACAAGCTTAGAATATACAAAAAATGATACGGTTTTATAGAATTATGAATAGAAAGAAAGGTGACTCATGGCAGATTTCGTACGTTTACAGGACAAGGGAGAAAAATCAAATTCTATTAAAACATACATATTCAAGATGAAAGGTGGGGGACATGCTCCTTCACGAACAAATTTTGCCGATGCAATAACAGGTGCAATCGGTGGATTAATATGTATTTCCGCCTTGCTTTGGTTGACGAACTATACAGGTACCCCATGGTTAATGGGGTCACTTGGTGGGAGCTGTGTACTTGTATTTGTCGTTTGGAATGCGCCGTTGTCACAACCTCGAAATATTATAGGAGGTCATTTGATTTCGGCCTTTGTCGGCTTGACCATGTATTCGTTGTTAGGGACGAGCATAGTCTCAATTAGCCTTGGCGTAAGTTTAACCATTTTTTTTTTATGGCCTTATTAGGAATCATTCATCCGCCAGCAGGAGCGAATCCAATTATTATTATTTTAGGAGGCTATGGCTGGAGCTATCTAGTAATGCCCGTTCTTATTGGTGCACTCATTATCGTATTCTTTGGTCTTGTGATAAATAATCTGCGAGAAACGCGGAAGTATCCTTTATTTTGGTAAAAAAATTTAAGGAAGTGGCGGAAAAATGTCTTGTTCCAAAGCTAAACATTGCATCTGCCGCTGCGCTTTCGGGGCAGAAAAACATCCCTCAAAAAATTTGACGTAAAGAGCTTTTTGCATCTGCCGCTGCGCTTTCGATGCAGAAAAAATCCGTCAAAAATGACGGATTAGAAAACCTTTTGCCCCTGCCGCTACGCTTTCGGGGCAGAAAAACATCCCTCAAAAAATTTGACGTAAAGAGCTTTTTGCATCTGCCGCTGCGCTTTCGATGCAGAAAAAAATCCGTCAAATTGACGGATTAGAAAACCTTTTGCCCCTGCCGCTACGCTTTCGGGGCAGAAAAACATCCCTCAAAAAATTTGACGGATGTTTTTTGTAACTATTTTGTTGGTCGCTCGTCTACTGCTGTGAGAGTGCTTTTTCTCGTTTGTATTGGTGAATGATGCATAGCTTTTTAAGTTGTGCGTACTATGGCGTTAGCTTTGAGCTGGCGTAGGCAATGAGCTATTTGTGACAATACGAATGGGCTACCAACTTATGAGTGATTGTCCAATGAGCTCATTTGCCGCTCATCTTTTAAACAGCAAATCATCTTTCCCCATCTATGAGGTATTTGACCTTTAGATGGCTTTTTTTATGCGTTGTAGTTAAAGTTGTCGATATTACACGAATACTTTTGCTGTCATTTCTTTTATCCATATCACGATTTCTTTAGCATATGTTGGATAAGATTTGTTATATTGAAGAAAGAGTGATTAAACTTTTAGGCAAGTATTTTACATGATAGGGGAAGATCTTTGTTGGTTGAATTTGATGGGGGGCTCCATTTGCATGTTGTTGGATTGTGATGAGCAGTTATTCATGACCTATAAACAAAGTGGTGAAAAGGGTGCTGAAAAGTTACTTTCAAAATGGGTAGAAGCAGAGATTGATTCACCAGCAGACCCGAAAATTCTAGGTACTGCACTTTCACCTAGTTTATTTTTAGTGAATGAGGAAACAGCGATGAATATTGCGTTTTCAACTGCACGAAAATATTGGGGTCGTGTAACGGCAGATATGAAAACTTTTTTTAATAACCATGGTTTAGATACTAAATTTGTTAATGAACGTCTCAATGCCTTTTTTTATACGCAAAAAGGCAAGGAGACCTTTTTTGAGCAGCTTTTTGCACAGCATACAATGGACTTAGAGCGATTAATTTGGCTAATTTTCGGGAAGCGAATGCAAATTACAATGCCAGTTAACGAACTACAAACTATATTTTTATATAAATTTGACAATGAATATTTTGTGCATATGATTTATAAAGAAGAAGCCCAATTTTGGCATTGGCTTTTCATAAAAAAAGTTTATTCACTATTTATCCACAAACCATTAGAACAATTCACATTTATCCATGAAATGATGGGTCATGTTGAGCAATCCACAAGAAAAACTTGTGTACATGTGGATAACTTTGTGAATAATTATAGAGAAACTCTTGATAAGTGTATAACTTATGTGGATAACCGAAATTCTACATGCTTGGCTAAAAAACAGTTACATCTTTACCAAATTGTAACGCATTATCGTTTATCGAAAGGGGATTATCGTTGTGTTAAAGCGCTAATTACTTCCTTTGAAGCGGATTGGCGTTATTCGATGTATGCACTGACAGAGAAAGAAAAAGTTCTGATTGCGTATCTACTGTTTCATATAGCACATCATGAGCAGAAATCTGAAACTGTTATTCACTACGGAGAGTATTTATTAGAAGATGAACGACTTAATAATTACGCAATAGAGATTTTGTTGGAATATAAGGACTTATTGCCGAATCGTAAGCCAACACCTCCGGCCATTATTAAAAATTATGAACTTAATTTTTTAGAAAACTTGTACGCAGTATTGCTTGATCATTATGTGAAAATGGGGCGTTATCAAGAGGGGCTCCTGCTTTTAAAGGAACATGTACTAGCATCCAATAAAAAAATACATGCCTCTTTAGTACAGGGTAACTATAGTAATGAGCAATTTATTGCGATTGAGGCATCAGTTCAACAGGATATTGCTCTCCATGTGAATAATTCATTACAGCATATTGGCTTGTCTGTGGAAGAATGGCGTCGATATTATCGTCAGCTAGATACACCTTGCTATTTGGTAGCACTGAGCGCATCTTTGCATATGCTCAATATTTTAAAAGTTTTATTTGTGACGGAACAGTATGAGCTGTTTGAAAAATTAATGGAAATTTATAAAAAATATTTACTTATTGATGACCATTTTGAAAAGCTACGAGTCTTTATTAGCGCATATGTTTAACTTATTTCAGCGGGTGTACAAACATCCATACCTGTCTAAGCTATCGGCACAAAAGAAATCTATAGAGGAACTTCGTCCAAGAACGGACGTCCTTTGGCAATTTATCTGTGCGAAAGCGAAGCGACAGCAACACGGTTTTTTCTGTGCGAAAGCGAAGCGACAGCAACAATATACGACTGAGTTATTAACATCTTGCCGAGGCATAATTGATTTAGAAATACAAAAAAGTGTCTATGTGTTTTTTGCAACAGTAGACACCTTTTTTTATTTCGTGTAGTTGGCTAACGATATTATTCTAAAACTCCTTTGTCTTTTAAGTCAGCAATTTGCTCGACACTATAGCCAAGTGAAGACAACACTTCTTCATTATGCTCTCCAAGCTTAGCACCGACATGCTTGTACTGAGGCTTATAACCGTCAAACTTAAAAGCAGATGCAATTTGTTTTTGCGTAGTACCATCGCTTTTTGGAATATCAACAATCATATCACGAGCCTTAAGCTGAGGATGCTCGCATGCTTCTGGGAAAGTTAATACTGGTTCGACACATCCCTCGAAATCCTCGTTAAATACTTCAAGCCATTCTTCGTAAGTCTTCGATAAAAACGCATCATGGACAGCTTCTTTAAAACGAATTTGTGTATAGTATGAATCATTAAACGTATTATCAATGAGCTCAGGAATATCAAGCGCTTCACAGAGTAATCTGCGGAATTGAGGTTCAAGACTTCCTACCGAGAAAAATCGGCCATCCTTTGTTTTGTAAAAGTCATAGTAGCTACCACCATTTAAAATTTCTTGCTCAGGCTGAGGTATACGACCGCCGCCAATAAAGGCAGATCCATACATAGCATTGAGTGAAAATACAGCATCGGTCATACTTATATCAATATATTGCCCTTCACCTGTTTTTTCACGATGTAAAGCAGCTGCGAGTACTCCGATTGCTGAATGCATCGTGCCCCCAGCTAAATCAGCAAGCTGAATACCCATTGAGACAGGTTTTTTATCTTTATGACGTGAATAATCAAGTATGCCCGCTAATGATAAATAGTTATTGTCATGTCCTGGCCGATTGCTATATGGTCCAGTTTGTCCATAGCCTGTAATAGCGCAATAAATAACCTTAGGGTTTACTTCTTTTAGAGCCTCATAGCCGATGCCAAGTCGCTGCATGACACCAGGTCGAAATCCTTCGATAATGATGTCGTACTCTTTTACGAGTGACTTAACAATTTCTATAGCTTCAGGTGATTTTAAATTTAATGTTAATGACTTTTTAGAACGATTCAAATGTTGATGAATATACGCCTCATGATCATCGTCGTAAGGAGGCATAATACGTGTTAAATCTACGCGCTTTGATGATTCAACGTGAATAACCTCAGCGCCAAGATCAGCAAATATCATTGTTGCCATTGGTCCCGGTAGTAATGCAGAAAAATCGAGAATTTTTAACCCCTTTAAAATACCCAAATCTCCCAACCCCTTTTTGTGTAGGCTACACTGTATTCAAGAATGCATTGTAGCGCTTTTCTCATAATCCCCATTTTGTGAAAAGCATGCATCACCTCTGTATTAATACAGCGTGGTGATAAATTATCAGTATTATAACAAAAGAATTGATGGCTTGACTATGTTAAATTTTATTATAAAATATCTAGTGGAAAAATCATATGTCAGAATAACAATAAAAGTGAAAAAATTCAGAATGTATGTTATCTCTATAATAAATCCAAACCAATCACTTATAAAATCATATGTTTTAATAAATTTTACACTGCGATAAGGTTTAAAAAATCTCTATGCAATAGATTCCTGCATAGAGATTTTTGTGTATATTGGTCATCCGCCATCAACGTAACTATTAAATTACTTAGAATAAAAGTTAATTGTATAATAGGGCGCACCGTTATCTTTGAAGCAAATACCAACAAAAATATGTGTAAATTCTTTTCTTAAAATATTTTTACGATGTCCTTTTGAATTCATCAGTGCTTCATGGGCGAATATACTATTGGGCTGACCTTGTGCTATATTTTCGCCATACCAATAGTGATGAACTCTACCAGCATTGAGGCGATCATTGGAATGATTACCATTATGATCTTCATGACTAAAGAATTGGTGTGTGATCATATTGCTACTATGCTGCCGAGCGATAGGATTGCAACTTTTGTCATAAATGAGTGGTTGCAAACCTTCTAAAACCCGCTCATGGTTAATAAGTTCAACCATTAAATCTTCAAGGCCTATTCGTAGTTCATCGGAAGGCTTACCATAATAACCACGTTTATTAAATTCGGTTTTGGCATTAATCCAAATAATAGAACGAACAATATTGTTTTTGTGTACATCATAGTAAAAAGTAACATAATGACCATCGATCAAATAGGTCCCGTGTGTAGTATTACCGTCACAATCATTGTAATCGAGCAAATAGCTTGTGCTTTGATAGTGAATAGCTCTAAGTGGAAGACCGTATATTCTAGTCACATCTATTCGATTAGCACCGATAGGAATACCAAATACGCTATGCCCAGCGCGTGTTTCATAGCCTCCGACCACTTTGGAATTATGCCTTCCTACGAGGGAATATTGGGAGTAGTCCATCTCTACACGATGCCATTTCATTTTATATTCACTTTGAAAGCTGGATAGTGACAAGGTGTTTTGTGTATTTGTTATTTTTGTACGAGCTGACTTATTCGAATTGAGAGCAGTATTCGTCCATAAAGCCATACTAAAACCAACCATAATTGGAGCTACTTTACGTAACAACATATTTTTAACCCTCTTCTAATAATAAATTTAAAATGAAAATCTATCAAAATAATAAAAGTTCTATAGATATAAAATACTATATTTTTGTCATATTAACGATGCTAAAATCCTGGAACATTGCCTACTATATGGCTAACCATCAAAGTGTTAGAGTGATTTCCGTTCCGGCTGAGCGCTTTATCGCTGCCGCTGCCCTTTCGCACAGAGCAAAGCTTCCTAAGGGGGTTCGATGAGCCGCTTCACTCGTGTGCCCCTTATATACAAGGTAAATTTTCACCTCGAATTTTTATAATAAGCTTTTGTAAAAAAGGGACTTCAAAAGTACTGTTTTTCACAAATACTTTGCTCTCAATACGGGAAATTTCTTAATAAGGAATTTTTTGTGCTTAAATAGAATAATAGAAGAAATTATAAACTAGGGGTAAATAATAGAAAATGAAATCAAAACAAATAAAGTTAAAGTATTTAATCATGGGTGTTGCCATGGCAGCTTTTTTCTTAACAGGCATTGGTAGCGTTTGGAGCGGTTACCGTATGAATGTTGCTTCGATTAAAGAAAATTCGCTTGAAACGAATCGAGTATATGCACAGAAATTAGCAACAACCGCAAGTTCCTATCTTGAAGAATCTTTCCAAATTTTAAAGTATAGCGCGAGTGCGATAAAGACGAAAATGCATGATAGCAATGCATTAATTCAGGAAACCGAGCGTTTGAAAGAGCAAAATAACATGTTTAACTCTGTTCTTATCACAAATGCAAAAGGTCATGTATTATCTATTTCACCACCATCTGAGGAGGTACAAGGTAAAGTATTAACTTCAGTTGGAGCGAAAGAGGCTTTATCTAAAAGGGAACCTCTTGTCTCAAAGCCTTATAAGGGGATTACAGGGCGTCTCCTTATTTTTATCTCGTATCCTATATTTTCAGAGACAAATGAATATTTAGGAATGGTAGCTGGGACAATTTATTTAAAGGAACGAAATGTTTTTAATGAATTACTCGGAGAGCATTATTATCATGATGGTTCATATGTGTACGTAGTTGATTCAGATGGGCGCGTTATCTATCATCAGGACCCAAGTCGGATCAATGATATCGCTATTGATAATGAAGTTGTTCAAGCAGTGGTTTCTAGGAACAGTGGGGCTCAGCAAGTAACAAATACTAAAGGAGTAGAGATGCTTGCTGGTTATAGCACCGTACCTTTAACAGGCTGGGGAGTAGTTGCTCAAAGACCGTTAAAGGTAGCGTTGGCTCCTTCGTTTGATAGAGTACAAGATGTAGCTATAAAATCCATTCCGCTTATGCTAATTTCGATTTTTATAGTTCTTTGGATGGCAGCACGTATAGCTAAACCCTTACAGCAATTGGCTGCTTTAACAGAGGAGAGTATGAAATCGAAAAATGTAGAAGGTTTGAAATCTGTACGTAGTTGGTACTTTGAAGCGCACTTTTTAAAAAGTGCACTCATTCGGAGTTTAACATTTTTACAGGGACAGGTGTCCTATTTTAAAGATCAATCTACAACAGATCCGTTAACAGGTGTAACTAATCGTCGCACAATGGATGCGATGCTAGCTGAGTGGCTTGAGAACGATTTGCCACATGCCCTCATTTTGCTAGATTTAGATCATTTTAAAAGTGTTAATGATACGTATGGTCATGCCGTAGGTGATAAAGTTTTACAATTTTTGGCTCGGAATATGAAAACGGTTGCTCGTGAAGGAGATGTTTGCTGTCGCTACGGCGGTGAGGAATTTGTGATGTTATTGCCAACAACTACTGCTAAGAAAGCGGCACAGGTTGCTGAACAACTCCGCAATATATTGGCACATACTACAAGTCCTTGTGGTCGCCCAGTTACATTATCAGCGGGTGTTGCAGTGTATCCACATATGGCTGACACGACAGAAAAGTTGATTGAAGCAGCAGATGATGCGCTGTATCTTGCAAAACAAGCTGGACGAAATCGAGTCATGGTAGCAGAGCCAAAAAATAAATAAAAAAAGTTTTAAAATAAGCATACATTTCTAATTTTTGGGGTACATGATTAATGGAACGATTATTTGGGCAAGCTACTTTTAAGTCATTTCCCATATGACCAAATGATACGTAAACTCGGGACACATCTCTCGATCGACTTGACAAGATGTAAGGTTATCCCCCTTTCCCTTATGACATCGCAAGCGACTAGATGTACGCCTATATATCGTTAAAGCCAAGTAAGCACCGATGCTCCTTGGCTTTTTTTATTGGATTAAGGGAAAGGAATCGAGAAAAGATAAGTGATTGGTGAGTAGTGCAATTTGGATAGCTTAGAGTGTCAGTGTCCAAATAGTTTTTTGATTCATCACATAAGTTGGTACAAAACGTATGCCATTGTATAAGTTGATTGGAGTGGAGACTGGGCGACTCCTTGGGGATTAGCGTCACAGATGAGACCCTGCAGCGAAGCGAAGCGGCTCATCGGACGCCCCCCAGGAAAGCGCCCAGTCGGAACGGAGATCAACCTCACGTTATGATGGTGAACTTCCGTATATTTATTTCTGTATTTTGTTAACGTTTTTCTTCCATTAATTTAGGTTTATCTATGAAGGTTCACTATATACCTGTCGATATAAAGGGTATGATGAAAATGATATTTTGAACGTATCAAATACATAGATGAAAGGAAGAGTGGAATGGATAAAACAAAAGTCCAAAAAGTGAATAAAGCACTTATAGCAACTGTTTTTGCTACTAGTGGGGTTGCTGTTGTAGTGCCACCACCACAAAAAGCGTCCGCTGCGGCTAATTCACCATTCACGGATATTGACCAGTATTCAAGCCATTACGATAATATTTTAAAATTATACTCTCAAGGTGCGATAAGTGGGTATGCAGATAAAACCTTTCGACCAGATCAAAATGTAACACGTGGTCAAGCAGCAAAAATGCTGGCAACTGTTTTAAACTTAGATTTAAATAATGTACAAGATCCATATTTTAAAGATGTTCCAAAAAGCAGTGAATACTACAAGTATATAGCCGCATTACAAAATGCAGGAATCATGGCTGGGTATTCAAATGGAACATTTATGCCTAATGAAGTGATTACGCGTGGGCAACTAGCGAAAATTTTAGTGCTTGGCTTTAAATTTGAGGTAGCATCTAATTACAATAATAGTTTCAAAGATGTAACTAGCCAAACAAGCAACGCTATCTATATTCAAACTTTAGTAGATTTAAAGATTACAGAAGGGACAACACCTGTCACTTTCTCACCATATAATGCGGTAACACGTGGACAAATTGCATCCTTTATTGTGCGTTCACAAGAGCAAAGGGGCAATGCCACATCTTTCAAAATTACAGGTGTTGAAGACGAACAGATCTACATAAATGGTGAGCCTTACACAGTACCGACAAGTTTCTCGCATATTTTTAACGAAGATAACGCCGCGGTATTAAAAGGTGCACTTATTGAAGGGGATCTGTCAGGCAAAACCATTCGCTCTGTGTCGAAGCTAACATTGAACGCTAGTGGGACAAGCTCAAGATTTCTAGAGTTTGATGGTAATCATGGTTCTTTTGGTGCGACAATCGTTGTCAATGGGAACTATATTGAATTTTCAAATGTTACATTGACTGGCACAATGTTTGTTAATGAAACGGTACGTCCACCTTTACAATTAGGCGTTTCCTACTATAAGCCATTACGGCTGGGCCCTACTATAGCAAGCACAAATACGGCATTTATCAACTGGTCTAATCCAGATAATCCAACTGATGAAGGCTCGTCCTCATCCAATAACGGTCCAACAACAGATCTTCAAAATTGGACAGATCAGAATTCTGACAAGAATCCTGATAAAAACAAGCCATTTGTGAACTGGTCTAAAGATAAAGTGACGATGAAAAATGTTGAAAAACATATCGAATTTTATAACAGCACTGTATCACGCCTAGTTGTCTCTCAAAGTGGTACAAAAATCGAAACAAATATGAAGCTACCACGTATAGACATCATCAGGGATGTCCGTGAATTTGAGATTCAAGGAAATATTGGCACACTAAACCTTGATACAGAAACGAAGATAACAATTTACGGAACTGGTAATATCGACAGGGTAAATTACAATAGCTTTACTGATTTAGAGCTTTATATAGACGGTCGCGTAGGGATTTTGTACGTTGATAATGTTTATGGTTGGGTGGATCTTGGCGATTACACGTATGTTGACAAAGTTATTATACCGAAGGACGAGTCACCGAATAATATTTTCGACGACTTCCTAGAGGATAAAGATAATATCGGCACTATTACAGATCCAGACGGTAAACCAGTCGATAAAGACGATATTGATAATCAAAAGCCAGCTGATAAAACAAAACCTTTAATCGACATTACAAATGTAGCAGTTCTAAATGGTAGTGATGTTCAGGTCGACTTTACTTCAGATAAAGTTGGAACTTACTACTATATTGTTCGTGAAAAAGGCGCTGAAGTTCCAACGAAAAAAGAAATGGTGAATCGTATTTCTACTGACAATGCGGCAAATGGAACAGGCGCAGCGGTGAATGGCAAAAACACTATTAAAATCACTAATTTAGGTGAGAAAAAAGAATATGTCGTTTATGTGATGGTTGTTGACGGAGCAAAAAATGTTTCGGATATTAAATCACAATCATTCCAAATGAAAGATGGAACACCGCCAACTGTTAAATCTTTAACAGTTACACCTCTACAGGGTGGTACACGTGCAGAGTTTACATTTACAGCGAGTGAACCAGGAGACTATTACTACTACGTACGTAAAAAGACTACTGCTGCTGATCCAACAACAGCAGATATTGTTGCTAAACCAACAGGTAAGGGTAAGGCAGTTGCAGGGAAACTTGGAATTACTGAAATTCTAACAGGTTTAGAGGCTGAAACAGAGTATCAACTTTATGTAGTGATGAAGGATGATTCAGGTAATTATTCAAAAGATCCCGCTGTATCTAAGACGTTTTGGACACTCAAATTAGATAATGAGCCGCCATATTTAATTAGTAAAGAGTTAAAACGTACTAGTGAATATTCGAACGAATTCTATATAGACTTTAACGAAGAATTAGATAAAGCAACAGCTGAAGATGTAAACAACTATAACCTAAGTGGTACCGTAATTGTTAGTATCGAAGGTCAACCTAAAATTGTAAAACCGGAAACCGCTAAATACGAAAAAACTAGCACAGGTTCAAGAGTAACTTTAAAAATTCCTTCTAATACAGGATTTGTAAATGGGGATAACTTAATTGTAACAGTTCTACCTGGTGTGAAAGATTTAGCAGGAAACGAATTCGAAAATAATACAAATTTACCATCAAATATAGAAAAACCCCGAAATAGTGCGGAATACGTTTATCGAAATACTGGTGAACCTGTACTTAATTTTATAGGTAAGCCAATATTAAACTCTGAAAAAACTCGTGCAGTAGTTAATTTTAATGCATCGAGAGCAGGAACATATCACTATGTTATTATGAAATCAGGTATTGATACGAAAAAAATTGATGGAAGACTATTAATTAATGCCATTCAAGATGAAGCATCTTTTTTAGAGGTTGACGGCGAAAAGGTTGATATAAAAGGGTCTAAAGGAGATAATCCGGCAAGTTTAGGTGATCAGCAAATTACTGTTCCGTTCCCTCCAGCTGCCTCTTTAAGTCCATTTGAGAGCTATAGTGTTTATATGGTCCTTCGAGATCGATCAGGAAATATCTCTCTAGTAAAATCGTTAGAGTTAATCGGTGATAAAACAGCTCCATATATCAGTGACACTGCATTAAAAATGAATGAAGGGGACACAAGTGGATCTTTTAAATTTTCTTCAAATGAAGATGGGGCTTATTATTATATAATAAGAAAAAAATATAGTGATACTGATCCATCGATATTAAACCCTGTCCCAACTGAAGAAGAAATTTTTGCAACAAAAGGGACAACTATGCGTGTAGGGGAAAATACTATTAATTTTAAGGACCTACAGAGACATAAGGATTATGTAATTTATGTAGGTGTTTCGGATAATTTTGGAAATAAAACACTTCTGAAAGAGCTGACTTACGATAGTGATGGCAATATTACAAGTAGTAAGGGTAAAATTGGTCAGGACTTTTTCTCAGACGGTACGAAGCCGCGTGTTGAAGACCCTATTTTTAAACGAATTGATGGAAAAACATTTGAAGTAACATTTTCGGAAGCAGTTGGTGATCCTAGTAATCAAGGTGGAATTATAGGTAATAATGTACCATTCTTTAAACTTACAAATTTAGATGGTACTACTGCCACATTACCATCGTACACATGGGCATGGGAAGAAGGCTCAGATACCAAAAATACTTGGGATCCAAGAAAACTAATACTAACATTTACTAATCCAGTTGAAAAAAGCTTTGCTTTAACTGTAGACTCTAATATTACAGATATAGGAAGTGCCATTAATAAAGGTCATTTATTCAATGACGGTAAGCCAACAGCTTCACACATCTATAGAACGCTTGAAACAAATATTGAAAGTGCGAAATTACAACCACCTATTTCAACGGATAGAAGTAAAAATATTGTAGCAACATTTGACTTTGTATTTGAAGATCCTTCTGTTCAAGAGGGAGAAGCTGCTTCCTACTATTATAAAATGTACAGTAAAACACTCTCTCAGGATAAGATAGATGCTGTGTCAATGTTAGAGGTAGTCGTACCTAAAACACCAGGAGCTGTTCAAAGTTTAATTGAAGGTAACGGTAATACTAAGCTTTCGCAAGGACGTACTGAACAACTTATTACACATCCAACAGCATCGTTTATTGAAGGAGATTATATTGTAATTGTAATAGTAGACAAATACGGTAATATGTATAAAGTTCAGGATAAAATAACAAAATAAAGAATAATAAAGAAGAAACCTTCAACATTTTTAGTTGAAGAGTTTCTTCTTATTTTTATCTAGTTGAGCAAGATTAAAATAGTGTCCTTTCCATCACTCCGCGCTTCATTGCGGTCTATTTGCTGAAGCGCTAAAAGGAGGGGCTTCTAAACAGCCCCTCCATCATCAAACCCAACCAAATGCGCGAGCAACTGTAGCTGTTAGCCACGTCACACCAATGGCAATAACAGTTGGAATTAAAAATGACATAAATGTCAACTTTGCACTTTTTGTTTCTTTATAAATATTGACTAAAGTCGTTCCGCAAGGGAAGTGTAGAAGTGAGAATAACATCATATTTAAAGCTGTTAGCCAAGTCCAGCCTTGGTCGATGAATACTTGTTTTAGCTTCGATAAATCCTCAATTTCTAGCATAGCTCCTTGAGATAAATACGCCATGATCAGGATAGGGATCACAATTTCATTGGCTGGCAGCCCAAGAATAAACGCAGCCATAATAAAGCCATCCATACCAAGAGCGTGACTTAACAAAATGCATTAGAATACTTGTATCACCAACGTAAATATTGGCGAATACCAAGTCAAAATAGAGGCAGGCGCTGCAACGATAACTGCTCTTTTTAATACATTCCATGCTTTATCAATACTTGCTCATAAAATTGTATCCCAGAACTTTGGTTTTCGGAATGGTGGAAGCTCTAAAGTGTAATGGGTTGGAACACCCTTTAAAGCTGTTTTAGAAAGAACCCATGAAACAGATAATGTTACAACGACGCCCAACATGACAAATCCTATTAAAATGGCTAACATTCGTTCACGAGGAATCAAAGCTAGAGAATTCTTGTGTAAGGTTCTCTAGTTTTTTTACATATAAAATTTATATAGTATAAGAAGTTTTTACTTACTGATAGTTACCCACATCAACCTTATAGAAGATCATCAACCTTATAGAAGATCATCAACCTTATAGAAGATCATCAACCTTATAGAAGATCGTTATTCTTCAATCTTTTAGTGATGGAAAAACCCTATCGACTAAAAATTTAGCGGTAGGGTCGTTATGTATATATATTTAATAAGCATTTTGTTTTTTGTTTCGGCAAGCTTCTCTTTAAATGTGCAATTTTCTAAGACATCTCAAAATCTATGAGGTGTCTTTTTTACGTTTAAAAGAAAATAAAATCCGTTATACCGCCTTATTATCCGTCAATCGGTAGAGTAGTAGAACTAAAAAAATTAAGATAACTATATTCCTAAAAATAGAAAAGACGAAAAGAGGATCATAGATCAACATAGTGAAAAGTTTTTTATTTTAAGAGTTATAGGCATTAATAATGAAAGGGGAATAAAAATGAAAAATTTTTGGGCATTTGTTATAACAGGAATGCTATTAATCGTTACAACTACGGGATTTGCTCGTATGGCTTACGGAATTGTATTACCTTTTATGCAGGAAGGGCTGTCATTAACTACAACACAGTCAGGTTTATTAGGTACGGTGCTTTTTTTAGGTTATTTACTTACAGTAGGTCTGTCTGGGATGCTTACGTTACAGATTGGGGCGAAAAATGTGCTGTTGGTAGGCGGATGCTTTGTTATTGCAGGTTTTGGAGGTCTTATATTTGTAACGAACTTTTGGTGGGCGGCTATACCTTTATTTTTGGCTGGTGCTGGTAGTGCCCTTGTCTATACACCTCTATTATCAATAGCAGTTAGCTCTTTCCCAAAGAGAAGAGGGGCAGTGATGGGATTGCTAATGAGTGGTGCGGGAGTAGGAATGCTCTTGTCTGGAGTACTTGTACCCTTTATGCTTCGACATTTTCCTGAGCTTGGCTGGCGAGGAGTATGGTTAGTATTTACGGTAATCACAATTATAGTCGTGTTAGTTGCATTTTTAGTGATAAAGACACCACAATCGACGTCAGAAAATGGTACTGTACAAGAAAAAACTAAAGCCTGGAGAAGTAAAGAACTATACCTTATAGCTGGAGTTTATTTTGCTGTTGGACTCGTATATCTTATTCCGAATTTATATCAAACGAGCTATATGAAGGACATTGGGATTTCGAATGCAGTGGCGGGCTCCATTTATGCTGTTGCAGGAATCGTTTCAATTGGCGGTGCCCCAATATGGGGAATGCTAGCGGATAAGATAGGTGTGAAAAAAGCATTAATGGGAGCGTTGTTTTTGTCAATTATCGGAGATACCTTTCCGATGTTAATTCCTAATGTAATTGGGTTTATCGTGTCTGCTATTATATGGGGTTCGTCTCTTGGAGGTGTCCTTGTGCTCATTCAAATGAAGGCGAGTCAAGAGGTATCGGCAAAATATGTGGCGCCAGCGATCGGCTTTATTTCCATCTTTTACGCTATCGGTCAAATGGTTGGGCCTGGACTTTCAGGATGGCTTATAGAATATGCTGGGGGATATGCTACTGCTTATGGTTTTGGAGCTACTATTTTCTTTTTATGTTTACTACTATCAATGGTACTTACTACTAAAGAAGAATAGCTTAATCTCTGTTCGTTTGCTATACTTTGGTTATGATTGATAATGATTCTCAATCGAAAATCAAAGGGTGGTGACGAACATGTTGAATACTAATTTCCATGAGAACTTTAGTGAATTTTTTCATGCATTGGAAATATTAAAGGTACAAGAATGTCCGTTTGCATTCCAACCAAATGTGCAGGAAGGAGCTATACATCGTTTTATTCCTCGACAAGATTTAGAAGTGGTTATATCTGATTATTCATTTTATCGAGAGTACCAAATGCAAGTAGTAACAAAGCAGCCTATGGTTGAACTTAGTTTCTGTTTACAAGGTAATAGAGGTGTTAACATCTCAGGTTCGGAATATGAAATTTCTTCAGGAACATGCTCGCTTCAATTTATTGAGCAAGTGGGGGCAAATTTTATGTTTCATAAAAATCAATCCTATCAAATGGTGGGGATTGGTATTCCAATTTCAACCTACAATCATTTTATGAGTGAAATTGGTGAAACTAGTAGGGAATCCTTTAGTTTCTCTAAAATTCTTGATGGAAAACGATATAGACTATTTCAAGAGAGCATTAACGCATCTTCCCTAATTATTGTTCGGCAAATGTTAGATGCTATAGCAAGTAAGAGAATGACCAATTTAGAGCTAGAATGTCGAGCATTACAGCTATTATCTATGACCTTTCAAGCTCATCTATTGGATAATTCTCTTAGCCCTGTTATGTTTTCAAAAAGTGATAGAACAAAAATACACCAAGCCCAATCAATTATTATGGAGCATATGTCCAATCCTCCAACACTAATTGAGTTATCGCGTTTAATTGGTTTAAACGATTACAAATTAAAAAAGGGATTTAAAGAAATGTTTGGGACAACAGTGTTTGGATATTTAAGAGAAAAAAGGCTAGAGAAAGCATTTCTTTTATTACAAGAAGGAACTATGAATGTAACTGACATTGCGAGTGCAGTGGGATATTCTAATCCTAGCTATTTTGCCGAGATTTTTAAGGAGAGATTTGGAATTAATCCTAGGGAAATATTAAGAGATCTTAATCGATTGTAGAGGATATATCTTTAACTCACAATACACCTTAAATTGAGTGAATTTATTTAAGGTGTTTATTTTTTAATAGCATTTTCTAGATAGAAATAAAAAAGGGGGCCTATTTAAGACCACCCTTTCCATCCTCACACCCAACCAAACGCTCGGGCAATTGTCGCCGTTAGCCATGTCACACCAATGGCAATAACTGTTGGAATTAAAAATGACATAAATGTCCACTTTGCACTTTTTGTTTCTTTATATATATTGACTAAGGTTGTTCCGCAAGGGAAGTGTAGAAGTGAGAATAACATCATATTTAATGCTGTTAGCCACGTCCATCCTTGGTCGATAAACACTTGTTTTAGCTTCGATAAATCCTCAATTTCTAGCATAGCTCCTTGTGATAAATATGCCATAATTAGGATAGGGATAACGATTTCATTGGCTGGTAGCCCAAGAATAAACGCAGCCATAATAAAGCCATCCATACCAAGAGCCTGACCAAACGGATCTAAAAAGTTAACAAAATGCATTAGAATACTCGTATTGCCAACGTAAATATTGGCGAATACCCAAGTTAAAATAGAGGCAGGCGCTGCAACGATAACTGCTCTTTTTAATACATTCCATGCTTTATCAATACTTGCTCTTAAAACGGTATCCCAAAACTTTGGTTTTCGGAATGGTGGAAGCTCTAATGTGTAATGAGTAGGTACACCCTTTAAAGCCGTTTTAGAAAGAACCCAAGAAACGGATAATGTCACAACGACGCCTAACATAACAAACCCTATTAAAATAGCCGCTGTTACTAATGAACCTGTTGCACCTGAAAAACCAGTTACCATAAATAATGATGCTAATAAAATAAGCGTAGGCCATCTCCCATTACAAGGAACAAAATTGTTCGTTAAAATGGCTAACATTCGTTCACGAGGAGATTCTATAATTCTCGTTGATAGAATAGCTGCAGCATTACAGCCAAAGCCCATTGCCATTGTTAATGATTGTTTCCCATGTCCTCCAGCTCGTTTAAATAAACGGTCCATATTAAATGCTACACGTGGTAGGTAACCGTAGTTTTCTAATAGAGCGAAGATAGGGAAGAATATCGCCATTGGTGGCAGCATAACACTAATAACCCAACCTGTACCTCTAAATAGCCCAAGAATTAAAATACCGTGTAGCCATTCTGGTGCGTGCATTGTTTCAAAAAGAATTGTGAGCTTCCCCTCTAGATAGCCGAATAAGCTTGCTAACATATCTGAAGGTACGTTTGCGCCTGCAATAGTAATGTAAAAGACAGCCCCAAGTAAGATAAGCATAATAGGGAATCCCCAAATGCGGGATGTGAAAATTTCATCTAATTTATCAGATCTGTACATTGCAGGTTGCTGTGATACTACTTTTTTACATAAAGATTTGCTTTTAGTATAAATATCACTAACGATTTCATCTCGAATATCCTCATTTGAAACTTCGTTTACTTCAGCTAAAATACCCTTAAGTGAATTATGATTTAACACTGACTGGGACTCCATTCGTTCTCACCTCTTGCTGGTTATTATTTTTATGGTGTTGCAGTTTTAAGATTAATTCCTCATCTCCATCAAGTAAGCGAAGCGCAACCCATCTCGATGGATATTTATCATCAAAATAACCTTCTAATTTCGATTCAACCTTTATAATGGCGTCCTCTATTTCTTTTGAATATTTCATGCGATACGGGGTTGTAACAATTTGCCCACTCACCAGTTGATTTAACGTATCCAGCAATCGATTAATCCCTTTTTTATTTCTTGCTGATATTTTTACAACTGGAACTCCTAGTTCACGAGCTAATCTCCGTTCATCAATTCGGATCCCTTTTTTCTCAGCTTCATCAATTAAATTGATACAAATGATGACATTATTAGTCATTTCTAAAACTTGAAGCGCAAGATTTAAATTTCTCTCTAATGATGTTGCATCGAGAACAACAATCGTTGCATCCGGTTGATCAAAAATAATATAGTCTCTTGCGACTTCTTCATCTGCTGAATTGGAAAATAGCGAATAGGTCCCAGGTAAATCCACAAGTACATATTGCTGTCCTTTGTGTTCAAAAGATCCTTCTGCATGAACAACTGTTTTCCCTGGCCAGTTCCCAGTATGCTGTTTCAGTCCTGTTAATGTATTAAATAATGTACTTTTGCCGGTATTTGGGTTTCCCGCTAAAGCTATTCTATTAACGCTCATTTTGTATTCCCCCTTACAATTTCGCCCAAAATCATTGAGCTTTCATTATTTCGTAATGCAATTGTCGTATTGCTTACGCGATAAGCAACAGGGTCTCCTAAAGGACTTTTACGAAGAACAGAGATTTCTGCTTCTTTCACAAAGCCTAAATCTAATAATCTTCTTCTAAGAGGACCCTTAATATTAATTTCTTTTATTAAAAAGCAATCTCCGAATGAGCATTCAGAAAGTGGTTTCAATGTTTTTTCCATGCGCATTTTTTATTCCTCTCTATAATAATATTTCACTAACTCCATATTGTTTCTCTAAGGAAACTTTATTAATGATTATCCCTGTTTTATGACAATTGTCAATAGTTATCTGAAATTTTTTTGAAAGAACGCGATAAAAGAACGTTTTGATGAAGGAAATAACGACGCATTGTCTAATTAGTTGTTGGACTAAGAATGTTGATAAAAGGGGGGGGGGAATACCAAAGTTGTTGATGTAATGGAATGAAACCGTCTTCTTTATGATGTATTAATGTAAGTAGGATTTCGTTACAGGTGCCCACCTGAACTTTTGAAAGAAGAGGTCGATCGTGAAGAAACAATAGCAGAGCAGAAAAAACCATAACCTTCTGCGGAATTAGCAGAGGATTATGGTTTTTTCTTTTCTAGAAATTAAAAGTGGATTATTATCTAATAATTTGGAATGAACCAGGTGTCTTTGTTTGAATGAAATGACGATTTCCTTCTATTGTGTAATCAGCCGGTTCTTGATCGCCAAAGTCATAGGTACGAACGATAGAGGCATTCGGTGATAGGTTATTGATAATGATTTCCATATCCGCCTCGAATTCAACTTGTTTTTTATTTAATGTTGCCTGGAATGTAATACGATTTAAATTTCGTGTAATTTGAATTTCCATAACACCAGTATCCTCATTAAGAAGAGTTCCTAGTGGTGGAATAATAACAGTCATATTGGATTTTGTTGTTAAAACAAAGCGCTCTGTACTATTTTCTGAATCTGCAACGTTTATTTTTGCTGTATAGGTATTTTTGTCTCTAGTCATAGCTGTGATTTTACCAGGTTCTGCTGTAGTATCCGATAAAACTGGAGTTTTAGTTCCGTTCCCTTTAGTAGGTAGATCATATTTCCCGTTTACAAAGTCTACTAAAGTCCAGACATTTGGTACAAGCTGCTGTTGCACAGGCGTTAAAGCTTCGAAGGCTGTTTTCACTGCCTGTACATCTTGAGCAGTGGACGTTTTAGGCGATAAAGCGGCAATAGCGTTTTCCACTTCCTTAGCAGCTGCCTTATCCTTTACAACAAGTTGTTCAGCATCTAACAACATCTTTTCGACACCAGCAGGTAATGAAACGTTTGTATGTCTGCGTAGTGCATTAAGCTCAGCTCTAGCATCAGCTACATCTTGATGGAAGGTAATGCGAGAAGAGTTTAACACTTGGATTTTATAGACCACTTTATCGATAGAGGTGTTTGGTGAGATATAGGACGTCAGTATTCTTTGTGATTCCGCACTTACAAAGGTCTTTTGCGCTGCATTTAATGTATTGTACCAATCTTTTGTTTCCATAACATTTTGGTAGTAATGAACGGAAGTCGATTCCACTGAAGCTAATTTCTCTTCAATTTGATCAGCAAGCTTACGATACGCTACTTTCGTCTGTTTATGATTAGACAACGTGGAATAATTCGTGACATACTGTTGTTCCGTTGCCGTCAACTCATCGTATGCTTTGCTAGCTGTCTCTAAAGTTGCTTGGAATGAAGAGGTTGTATCATTAATATTCGAAATAAGTCGAACAACATTCGAAACCTTATAGTTGTAGTAATAAGTATTATCGTATATGTAAGCAGTTTTCGCCTGTCCTGCAATATCAGCCGCCGATGCTGATGTAGTAGGTGCAGCATAAATAAGTGAAGGGGCCGCAACTAGGGCGAGAAAGGCTAGTTTTCTTTTGTTTTTCATAATATGGGAAACCTCCTAATTGGTTTTTTCACAAGTGTCATAGTAATTCATGAGGATTTTTGTCCTAGATGAAATCGTTGATTGCCTTGAGAATATCCTAATATATGTTGATAAACCAATTTTATCATATATTAGGATTCTTTTATGTATATTTTGAGTGAATAGGTAGATAGGTTGTGCATTTTTTTTTAACACTTTGTGTCTTATGTACTTGGGATACGAAAGGTAAGAGAGGTGGATAAGGTGGATAGAATCGTATATAGTGACGGATAGAATCCCCCTATTAAGGGGATAGTTTGTTTGCGGCGAAACCGACAAAAGGTAGTTGTTGAAAAGCCAACTATAGCTGTGAATCCAGCTTTTGTTATTGTTTTTATGCGCATGGCTCGGCACGCAAAGATCGTGTTTTAGAGATAAGTCTCTTTCAGGTTACTGAACGCTTTCTATTAGCTGGGGAAATTGCGCAGTCTTGTAATGTAGATGTTGAATTAATCGATATAAAGACGGTTGATATCGGCGAGTAGTATGGTCGTTAGAGGAAACGCCTTTGTTATAGAACGAATGAAAGCGTATGTAACGTTAAATGAACAACGTGCGGGAATTTTGAAGGCGATTGAAGAGAGGGGGAGTGTCTAGGGTGAATATGATGTTGTTCTAAATAAAGTTACAACCATCGAACGCTGTGTAAACCGTATTAAAGTGGTGTATGGTAATCTTGAAAATTTGTAAGACTTTACATACTCCAAGCAATTATCGAGAATCATTTAAGTAATTTTAAAACCTATACAGAGGCGATATTGTTTATATAAAAGAAACAACAGGCTATAGAGATTTTCTAGCCTGTTGTTTTTAAACTATAAAAATTTTTATCGTTGCTTACCTGAACGTTGGACATCATTATAAATGTTGATGGCCCTGTCTAAACTGTTAATAGCATCTGTCACCTCGTACGAAGAAGCATAGGCGTTATTAACAACAGATTGGGCGTGTTCAACTGCTTTTTCTAGGTCCCGTTTTTCTCGTTCTGTTGTCCACCGTTCATAATAGGGGATATCAGAACCATCTCCATTCACAGAAACTTTCACATACTTAATAGAATTAATGAGTGACGTTAGCCAAGATTTATCAACATAATTTCGATAGTTTACACCGGATTTATGATTACTTCTATACGTTGAAATAGCACTATTTAAATAATTATAGGCAGACGAAATTTCTGACTGAGATGAGTAGCCATTATTTGCAACATTTTGAGCATATGAAACAGCTGAAACTAGAGCGTCTTTTTCACTTTGCGTCGTCCAAATTGTATAAGAAGATAATTCAGAGCCATTAACAGAAACGGTTACATATTGAACAGAGTTAATCAGCGATAAAAGGGCAGATCTATCGGCATTAGTTTGGTAAGTACCGTATTTTTGTGCATTTTTATAAACTGTAATCGCATAGTTTAAATTGCTAATAGCACTTGAGATATCAGACTGGGTTGCATAAGTATTATTTGCAACAGACTGAGCAGATGAAACGGCAGAAGATAAAGCGTCCTTCTCACTTTGCGTCGTCCAAGGCGTATAAGAAGCTACATCATTACCATTATTCCAAGAAACTGCAACATACTGAACAGAGTTAATCAGCGATAAAAGGGCAGATCTATCTCCACTAGTTTGGTGAGTACCATATTTTTGTGCATTTTTATAAACTGTGATTGCATAGTTTAAATTGCTAATAGAGTTTGTGATATCAGACTGAGTTGCATAGTTATTATTTACAACATACTGAGCGGATGAAACGGCAGAGGTAAGAGCATCCTTTTCACTTTGCGTCGTCCAAGGCGTATAAGAAGCTACATCATTACCATTATTCCAAGAAACCGTTACATACTGAATAGAATTAATCATCGATTGTAATGAAGACTTATCGCCGTAAACATATTTTGTTCCGTTCTTTTGCGCAGCTTGATAAACAGTTAATGAAATCCGGTATTGTGTAATAGCGTTGTTTATTTGTTCCTGAGAGGCGTTGGAATTATTAGCTACTGCTCTTGCGCTACTTACGGCATATTCAAATGCTGTACGCTCAGCCTGCGTTGTCCATTTCTCAGTTGTTAAAACGTCGTTTCCATTAACAGATACGGTAACGTATGGGGGTATAGCTACTAAATTACTTAGTTCAGTTTTATTCGCCACAGGTAATTTTACAGAGGCTTTTTTATCATCCACCTGCACCTTGTTAATAAGATGCCCTGAGTCTAATGCCACCTTTTCCCCGTGTTTGACAATCACTTGCCCTATTTTGCCTTCCCCGTAAAGGCTAAAATCTTTTTCAACATCGATTGTAAGCTTATCAACATTGGCCGTAACTTCAAATGCTGTAACTTTACCAACTACATCGATTTTTGAAATAGCTTTGTCAGAAGTCACATGTACTTTCGTACGCTCCAAGTTAATGTTTGGAGATTTAATATCTTTTAAAGTGACATTTAACCAATTAATATTTCTAGTTAATAAAGGTTTAAAAATAATTGTATCCCCGATAGTAACATCATCAATTGTAATGGCCTTCTTCACACGATTCGTTACAATGAGCTTATCTTTAATCGTTACATTTTGAACTTTTACATAATCCGCATTTACAGTTAGACTTCCTTCAATCTGTGCGTCACCACCATCAAAATATACCGCTTTTTTGTCAGTGCCAGCTTTCGTTAATGTTAGTTCTGTAACGCTCGTAATTTCGCCGTTTTTCACTACTATTGTTGCTTCGGCATTCATCAATGCAGTTTTATTCGATGTGTTAAAGAGGGGCTTCAGCGACTGGCTAATTTTAAATTGGCCATTGGATGTAAGAACTTTCTCTTTAGTGACGTTGCTAATAGTAACTGTTTGCCCCTTTGTTTTGGCTGCAGCTACCTGCCCATTCATTTGAATTGAGTGGTTTAAAGGTGAATTATTTGAAGCGGCATCTGCAGTGGGCATTGGCGATACTAGGGTTGCTGTAATAGCAGTTGCCATAAAAGTCGTTAATACTTTATTCTTCATTTTAGTCACTCCGATCATTGTATTTAATGGATAATATATCATATATTTCTCTGTTTTAGTACATAAAGGGTATATTTTACTATTTATTACACGTAAATGAAATGTAGTCCCTTTTTCTTTATCGTTCGTTTTTAAGAATCCTTAATTATTTCAGAAAATTGAAAGTGAAGTGCCAGGTTTTTTGTACGAAATCGGGTAGTTGGGTGCGGAAATCATGCTCATTTCAAGGGCTATAATGTTCTAAAAGATAACTTTTACCATCTTGTTAAAGCCACTGTATTAGATTAGTGTATTTAGGAAAAATGCCTTGATATGAGTGGTGAGTTAGCTTTAAAGTACATTGACCAAGCATAAAAACAGCACTACTATGGGAGAGGGAAGGGGGACAAGCTATGATGTATCTCGGTATGATTTTTTTTAAAATTGTGGCTCCAATTTTAGTGCTTCTAGTACTTGGTGCAGTTTTACAAAAGAAATTTCGCTTTAATTTAAAGGCGTTATCTCAACTTATTACATATTGCTTCATGCCAGCAGCAGTTTTTGTGAATATATATGAAACGAGTATAGAGCTGTCTGTGCTTGGGGAAGTTGCGTTATTTATTCTACTCTTTATCGGAAGCCAAATGGTGCTTAGTCATTTTCTTGCAAAGGGACTAGGCTTAGTAAAAACAGAGGCTGCGGTGTTTAAAAATAGTGTTGTCCTCATTAATTCGGGAAACTATGGAATTCCAGTTGCACAAATGATTTTTGTGACTCAGCCGATTGGCGTGGCGATTCAGGTCATTCTCGTTATATTTCAAAATATGACGACCTATACTTACGGCTTGTACAATTTAATTTCTTCAACAAAATCGGGCATGTCTATTGTGAAAGACTTCCTCAAAATGCCCATTATTCATGCACTTATTATTGGTGTTGCAATGAACTATTTTACTATTACTATTCCGCAGTTTGTAAGAATTCCGATAGACCATGTGGCGGATAGCTTTATCGCTGTAGCATTAATAACTTTAGGGGCTCAACTATCGCAACTTGAAATCAAATCCATGTTCAATAAAATAGTATTCATTAGCTGTTTTACACGACTAGTCATAGGGCCAGCCGTGGCATTGCTAATTATTTTTGCGCTTGGTCTTGATGGTGTCGTGGCACAGTCACTTTTTATAGCTAGTTCGTTCCCGACATCGCGAAATAGTTCTAGTCTTGCATTAGAATATGACGTAGAATCGGCAACTGCTGCACAAACAGTTTTATTTTCAACGATTGTGAGCTGTATTACAGTGACAATCGTGATTTATGTAGCGGAACTGTTGTTTACCTAACAGTTGGGTGCCATATAAAAAGATAGGGTGGAAAGCTTTTCAGGAGTTAGGAGCTTTTTTTCTGAATTAAAAGCTAGTGATTTATATTTGTTAAAACAAGATATAAGTTGATTGGAGTGGAGGCTGGGCGACTCCTTGGGGATTAGCGTCACAGATGAGACCCTGCAGCGAAGCGAAGCGGCTCATCGGACGCCCCCAGGAAGCTTTGCTCTGTGCGAAAGCGAAGCGGCAGCAAAAAAGCGTCCAGCCGGAACGGAAATCAACCACACGTTATGATGATAAGCAAAAAAAACAAATGAAGCTTCCATCTCTTAACAATATCTGCTACACTAGCATCAAACTTAATAGCATTAACTAGGGGAGTCTGATGAGTCAGGCTGAGAGGGAAACGCATAGAGGTTTCTTGACCCTTTGGACCTGATCTGGCTCATACCAGCGTGGGAAAGTTAACCATTATTGCACTCAATGTATTTGCAATAACTATACCTTTACATTCTTAGCCGGATCCAAAATTTTTTGGATTCGGCTTTTGTCTTTATTGGGGTGAGCTAGATTCGGTCCTTGTAAAAATATAAAAGGGAGCGAAGTAGTTATGACAACAGTTAGCGACAAGAATATTACAATTATGTCTAGTTTTGAAGGAAGTAAAAAAGTTTACGTAGAAGGTTCTCGACCAGATATTTTAGTGCCAATGCGTGAAATTGCTCTAAGTCCAACGACAGGAAGCTTTGGGGAGGAGGAAAATGCACCAGTACGTGTTTATGATACGAGCGGCCCGTACACGGATCCTGCGTATAAGGTGGATATTACGAAAGGATTACCAGCTTTACGTAGTGCATGGATCAAAGAACGAGGTGACGTTGAAGAATACGAAGGGCGTACTATCAAGCCAGAAGATAATGGATTCCGCAAAGCTGATGATCCACGAATGAATGAAAATGTTTTTCCGAATTTATCTAGAAAGCCTTTGCGTGCGAAGAAAGGTAAAAATGTAACGCAGCTTCACTATGCACGAAAGGGAATTATTACTCCAGAAATGGAATTTGTAGCGATACGCGAAAATATGGACCCAGAATTTGTGCGCTCAGAGATCGCGGCGGGACGTGCTATTTTGCCATCTAATATTAATCACCCTGAGGCAGAGCCGATGATTATTGGACGTAACTTCCACGTAAAAATAAACGCCAATATTGGAAATTCAGCGGTGTCATCCTCTATTGCAGAAGAGGTAGAAAAAATGACGTGGGCTACACGCTGGGGTGCTGATAACATTATGGATTTATCTACTGGTAAGCATATCCATACGACACGTGAATGGATTATTCGTAACGCCGCGGTGCCAGTGGGAACGGTGCCGATTTACCAAGCGCTAGAAAAAGTAAATGGAGTGGCAGAGGATTTAACGTGGGAGGTGTATCGTGACACGTTAATCGAACAGGCTGAGCAAGGTGTTGATTACTTCACGATTCATGCAGGGGTATTGCTACGCTATGTACCATTAACGGCTAATCGTGTAACAGGCATAGTGTCTCGAGGAGGCTCGATTATGGCGCAGTGGTGTTTATATCACCATCAAGAGAGCTTCTTATATACTCATTTTGAAGAAATCTGCGAAATTATGAAAACCTATGATGTTGCCTTCTCTTTAGGTGATGGTTTACGTCCTGGTTCTATTGCAGATGCAAATGATGAGGCTCAATTTGCGGAGCTAGAAACGCTAGGGGAATTAACGCAAATTGCCTGGGAGCATGATGTACAGGTGATGGTAGAAGGACCAGGGCATGTACCAATGCATCTTATTAAAGAAAATATGGATAAACAGTTAGAGGTTTGTAAGGAAGCTCCTTTCTATACTTTAGGGCCGCTGACAACAGATATTGCCCCTGGTTACGACCATATTACATCGGCTATTGGTGCTGCAATGATAGGGTGGTATGGTACGGCAATGCTCTGTTATGTGACGCCAAAAGAGCATCTCGGCCTACCAAATCGTGACGATGTTCGTGTAGGGGTTATTACGTATAAAATTGCTGCACATGCTGCCGATTTAGCGAAAGGGCATCCGGGAGCACAGCAGCGTGACGATGCGCTATCTAAGGCACGATTTGAATTCCGCTGGCGCGATCAATTCAATCTTTCGTTAGATCCAGAGCGTGCAGTTGAATACCATGATGAAACATTGCCTGCAGAAGGGGCAAAGACTGCGCACTTTTGTTCAATGTGTGGACCTAAGTTTTGTAGTATGAGAATCTCACAGGATATTCGTAATTATGCAAAAGAGAATGACTTAAATACGACTGAAGCAATCCACAAAGGTATGAAGGAGAAGGCAGAGGAATTTAAACAGGCTGGCAGTCAAATTTATCAATAATTAGTAAAGTCGGCTTGTGTCAAAATTAGGCACAAGCCTTATTCGTTTCATCGGACACCCCCAGAAAAGCGATTAACACACATTATAGTGATGAGTTCTCGTTCTATTATTAATACAAAAAAGCTCCATGTGAAGTTGTCCTTCACATGGAGTAAAAAAGTTGGATTGGATATCAATAATAATAGAAAATTAAACGTTTGTTGGTTGTTTTTCGTATGGATTTGAAAGATCCATACCTTCTAATGAAAGGCCCATAGCTTTTGCTACACCTTCGCCATATGCTGGATCAGCTAAATAGCAGTGAAGGATATGACGGCGTTTGATGAACTCTTCAACTGATGCCATATCATTAGCAGTATTTTCGAACAGGCGTTGTTGCTCTTCGGCAGTCATTAGGCGGAACAATTTACCCGGCTGCTCGAAGTAGTTATTGTCGTCTTCACGGAAGTCGTGGATACCAGCATTACCGTCAATACGTAATTCAGGCTCTTTATAGTCTAAATTATGCTCCCATTCACCATAGCTATTTGGTTCGTAGCTTAAAGTTGAACCAAGGTTGCCATCGAAACGCATAGCGCCGTCGCGGTGGAATGAACGGAACGGGCATTTTGGTGCGTTTACAGGAAGCATATAGTGGTTCACACCTAAACGGTAGCGTTGTGCGTCTGCATACGCAAAAATACGAGCTTGTAACATTTTGTCTGGCGAGAAGCTAATACCAGGGATAATGTTAGATGGTGCAAATGCAGCTTGCTCAACTTCCGCAAAGTAGTTGTCCGCATTTTTGTTTAACTCGAATTCACCCACAGGAATTAATGGGAAGTCTTTTTTATACCATACTTTCGTTAAATCAAATGGGTTATATGGTAACTCTCGAGCTTGTTCTTCTGTCATTACTTGAATGTACATTTTCCATTTAGGGAAATCGCCTTTTTCAATAGCTTCATATAGATCGCGTTGTGAAGATTCGCGATCGTTACTGATTACTTCAGCAGCCTCAGCACCCGTTAAGTTTTTAATGTTTTGCTCTGTACGGAAGTGGAATTTAACCCATACGCGCTCATTTTCAGCATTAATAAAGCTATAAGTGTGAGAACCGAAACCATGCATATTGCGGTATCCAGCCGGAATACCACGGTCAGACATAACGATTGTTACTTGGTGAAGTGCCTCTGGTAATGAAGTCCAGAAATCCCAGTTTGAATTCGCGTTTTTCATATTTGTACGTGGGTCACGTTTTACCACGTGGTTTAAATCTGTAAAGTGTAAAGGATCACGGAAGAAGAATACAGGTGTGTTGTTACCAACTAAATCCCAGTTACCTTCTTCTGTATAGAACTTAAGTGCAAAGCCACGAATATCGCGCTCAGCATCCGCTGCACCACGCTCACCTGCAACTGTGGAGAAGCGAGCAAACATATCAGTCTTTTTCCCAATCTCTGAGAAGATTTTTGCTTTTGTATATTTAGTAATATCATGCGTTACAGTGAAAGTACCGAATGCACCTGAACCTTTAGCATGCATACGACGTTCAGGAATAACTTCACGGTTGAAGTTCGCTAATTTCTCAACTAGCCATACATCCTGGAGTAATAGAGGACCACGAGGACCTGCTGACATAGAATCGTGGTTGCTTACTACTGGAGCACCACCTGCTGTTGTAAAACGACGGCTACGGTTATTTTCATTTGTCATATTAGTTTACCTCCTAAGAAAAATTGTGAGTCAAACTCTTCATCAATAACTATAACAAATGTAAATTATAATTGCTAGTAAATTATAATTATTATTGTTAAAGAATATTTATAGTAAGATATAGACTATAAATATATGCTAGATTTAACTAGCTTATGAATAACCTTTACCACTAATTTAGTTTTTTAAAACATTTTCGAGAATTACTTGAAAATGAGTTATGAAGAAGAGGAAGCTCAAGAATAAAATGAATTCTTTTGTTTATTTATTCTTACTGAAAATAGAATATGATAATTGAAAAAATTGCAGTGAAAGTGGGGATCAGGTATCGGAGATCCCTTAAAAATATAGCCTTTACCCGCTACGCTTTCGCCCAAGTTCCTAGTTGAACGGAAAAAAAGTCTTTTTAAGTTTTGCGATAACGATGGGGAGTAATTCCGATGTGCTGTTTAAAAATTTTTATGAAGTAATTCGAATCTTCAAAACCATTTAAATCGGCAATTTCACTAATAGCAAAATCGGTTTCTACAAGCATTTTTGTGGCATTTTGAATTCGAACTTGCTGTAGGTAGCGTTTAAATGGCAGGCCTTGCTTCTTTGAAAAAATGGTACTTAAATAATTGGGACTAATCCCTAATTTATGGGCAACGTAAGGTAAAGATAACCTGCTATCCTGAAACTGCTGATCAATAATTTCTATAGCTAGCTCTACATAGTCAGCCCTTTTTTCCATTCGCGCCTCATGAGCTAATTCAATCAGTCTTTGTGTAAATGAAATGATGCCATTTAGAATGGTATAAAATATAGGGTGCTCAATAATTAAATGAAAAAGCTGACGATAATTTTGCTCAATTGCCGCTTTCTCATGTAATTTATACTTCAACATAAAGCGCCGAATTTGCGCCAAAACACTCGTTAGATGTATACGTAAGTCATCTTGCTTGTAATATATTCCTTCATTAGATAGTCGATATAAAAATGCTTTGACGGCTTCAATATTTCCATCCTCTAAACTACTTATTAGTAATTGTTGCTCTTCAGGTGTTAGTAATGGATCGAAGGTCTGCGTCTCCAATTGTTTGCTCGCATAAAAAATATGTCCAAAGCCTTCGTAAAAGCTTTGATGAAGTGCGCGTTTTGTTAAGGTATACATATTCTTCATGGTAGTCGGCTCCCCATCATAAATTCCGATATTTAACGAGCTATTATTTGTTAATCGCCATTCCTTCATTAATGTTCGAACATCCTTCTCTAAATCATTTGTTTGGAATAAACAAACAATTCTTTCCGATAAAGGATAAATTCGCATACTAGAATAAATAGGCGTTTGCTGAAGCCAGTTGTATAGTTTGTTAAACATTTCGGAATGCTCAGGCTCGATCATTGTGAAATGACTATTTGTCTCTAGGTTGCATGTTTTATTATCTAAAAAGAGTTGATAGTAAAATGATTCATCTGTAGCTTCTTGATACGCTGCTTCTGCCTTTGGTGTTCGAAGGGAAATAGCGGTGAGCTTTTGTTTTAGTATTTCTAAATCAATTGGTTTAACGAAGAGATGTGCAACCTGTAAATCAATTGCTTTTATTGCATTTTTAAACAATGGCTCAGTTGTCATAGCTAAAATAGTCCCAGAATGCTTTTGTAAAACACGATAAAGTGCAGTTAAACGATTATTCGAGAATAAATCGATATTTAGCAGTATCACCTCAGGTTCGAATTGCTGGATACTTTGAAGTGCCTCATTAATAGTTGTGCTTATTTCTATAGTTACATCCCCAGGAAAATATGTATGTAAAAACCACCGGATGCCTGAAAGATCAGTGGAATCCCTGTCAATTAATAACAATTTCACAACTGCAAACCTCCTTAAAATTATCTAGTTTCGTAAAAAAATACTATTATATTATTAAAATAACAAAAATTCTGAAATAATTCATGTTTTCTCTTTTAAAATTCCCTATTTTCTGAAAAAAGTAGTTAGTACAATGTAGTTAATGTTATTGTTATTTAACTTTTGTAGCGATAGCGAAATTGATTAAAAGCATTTTTACATAGCTCTAAGGAAACAGGGGGATGTCATTATTATGAAGTCTATAATCGAGCTTGATGGCAAAACATTAACAAGACAGCAAATAGGGGAAATTGTAGATGGTCGAGCTACGGTAGCGCTTTCTCTAGATAGTGTGGAGCGTATACGTTTAAGTAGGGAACGCATTGAAAAGCGTTTAGCTGAGGGGCAAACGATATATGGTGTGAATACAGGCTTTGGAAAGCTAAGTAATATAAAGATTGAAGAGGAAGACATTGAACTTTTACAGTTAAACTTATTGCGTTCAGATGCGACAGGTGTTGGTGAACCATTCCCGACAGATGTCGTACGCGCCATGATGGTTTTACGTGCCAATGCTTTAGCCCGGGGTTTTTCAGGAATTCGTCTAGAAACAGTGCAGCTGCTTTTAGAATTTATTAATAAGGGAGTACATCCGATTGTACCTTCTCAAGGTTCAGTTGGAGCAAGCGGAGATTTAGCACCGTTATCACATTTGGCTTTAGTACTAGTAGGTGAAGGTAAGGCGGAGTTTAATGGAGAGATTATGAGCGGTAGTGAGGCTTTACAGCAAGCTGGGCTAACGCCTGTCCGACTACAAGCTAAGGAAGGTCTAGCGCTTGTAAATGGTACCCAAGCAATGACGGGTATCGGGGTTTTAACAGTGAACGAGGCAGAGCGTATTGGGCTAGCGGCAGATATGGCAGCAAGTTTAACGCTTGAGGCACTAAAGGGGATTACTTCAGCATTTGATCCAGCGCTGTTGGCGGTAAGACCACACCCAGAATTAGAGCTTGTTGGCGGACGAATCCGTAAGTGGCTTGATGGAAGTAAACGTGTGACAAGGCAAGGTGAAATCCGTATGCAGGATGCCTATTCACTACGTTGCATTCCACAAGTGCATGGTGCTTCATGGCAGTCATTTTTCTATGCTCAGGACCGTGTGCAAACTGAAATGAATGCAACGACAGATAATCCGATTGTTTTAGAAAATGGAGAAGTATTATCAGGTGGGCATTTTCACGGTCAACCAATTGCATTAGCAATGGACTTTTTAAAAGTCGGTGTAAGTGAGTGGGCTAATATTTCTGAGCGACGTACAGAACGTATGGTTAATCCACAGCTTAATGAAGGTTTGCCACCATTTTTAGCGACAAATCCTGGTATTGAATGCGGACTGATGATTGCACAATATACAGCAGCCTCTATCGTATCTGAAAACAAAGTATTGGCACATCCATCAAGCGTGGATTCTATACCGACATCGGGTAACCAAGAGGATCATGTGAGCATGGGTACAACATCGGCCCGTCAAGTACGTCAAATCGTGCATAACGCCGCTCGTGTCATTGCGATAGAAATGATTTGTGCATCGCAGGCTATTCATTTAGATAAGGCAGAAGAGCAGTTATCTCCAACAACTCGAAAGTATTTAGAAAAAGTGCGTGAGTTTTGTCCGCCGTTGTTAGCGGATCAACCAATCGGCGATGAAATTGAAGCGCTTGCACGGTATTTATTAACGAGTGATGTTCTATTGAATGAGTATCTGTAAACATTAAGGTGATAACTTCCTAGAGAAAATCCAACATATCCTTCAAGTTGTCTGGATGACCTAGAAATTTCTTTCAAAAGCACTTGCGTCGGAGGGATTGATATAGAATTTCATCAAAGAGAGCTGGAGCGAGACTCGCAATTTCGAGTCTCCTCAGCGATTAAGATGTTTGTCTGTAGCTTAGTCGGAATATTCAGCTTTTTTATATCGTTTGATTGGCAAGGGAAGAATACAATTTTAATTGATCACATCGTGAATTTTATTCGAGCTGAAGCACCGCTGCTTGTAACTGCGTATGTACTCATCATGCTTGTAGGTGGAGCAATTCATCCTTTCGTTACTAAGAAATGGAATGAGTCGACCGTCAATATAGTGATGTCCATCTTTAAAGTGGGCGGTATGATTGCGGGGATTTTGTTAATTTTCAATATAGCACCTGGATGGTTAGAGGATGAAAGTATTGGCCCGTATTTATTGGAGAAGCTTGTTAAGCCAGTGGGAATACTAATTCCAATCGGGTCATTGTTTTTAGCACTTTTAGTAAGCTATGGATTACTTGAATGTATTGGTGTTTTAACACAGCTGTTTATGAAGCCTATTTTCAAAACACCGGGACGTTCAGCGGTGGATGCAGTTGCCTCATTTGTCGGCAGTTATTCGGTGGGCTTGCTTTTAACAAACCGTGTTTATATGGAAGGTCGCTACACAGCGAAGGAAGCCGCGATTATTGCAACAGGTTTTTCGACTGTATCGGCAACGTTTATGGTCGTTATTGCAAGTACGCTAGATATTATGCAGCATTGGAATGCGTTTTTCTGGGTATCGCTCGTTGTAACATTCTTAGTCACAGCGTTAACTGCGCGTATTTATCCACTTCGTTCAATAAAGGATGACTACTACAAGGGCGCAACGCCAATGCCAGAAAAGATTGTAAAGAAGGGCCGTTTTAAAGAAGCGTGGCGTCAAGCGATGGATGCAGTTGAGCAAAATCCACCTTTATCTAAAGTTTTATGGTCAAATTTAAAAGATGGCTTCATCATGGCGATGGGTGTTATTCCGTCGATTCTATCGATTGGTTTGCTAGGGCTTGTACTTGCAACATATACACCCATTTTTGATTGGCTTGCGTATATTTTTGTACCATTCACATATGTGTTACAAGTTCCAGAACCATATTTAGCAGCGAAAGCGCTGTCATTATCGTTAGCAGAAGTATTTTTACCGGCACTTGTTGTCACGCAAGCAACAGTTGTGACGAAATTTATTGTGGCAGTCGTATCCATATCGGCAGTTTTGTTCTTTTCAGCCGTTATTCCTCTTATTTTATCATCTGAAATTCCGTTGACATTGCGCCAGATTCTACTCATTTGGTTTGAGCGTGTCGTATTAACTTTAATCATCGTAACACCGATTGCATTTTTACTATTCTAAAGGAGTGTGTTTTTAATGGTAGTTAAAACAAATATTCGTGCACCACGTGGGAATGAATTAACATGTAAAGGTTGGACGCAGGAAGCTGCAATGCGTATGTTAATGAACAATCTAGATCCTGAAGTAGCAGAAAATCCAGATGAACTAATCGTCTATGGTGGGATTGGTAAAGCGGCGCGTAATTGGGAAAGCTATGAGCAAATTATTACGTCATTAAAAGAATTAGAGAATGATGAGACACTTCTTATTCAATCAGGAAAGCCGGTAGCTGTATTCCGTACACATGAACATGCACCACGTGTATTAATTGCGAACTCTAATTTAGTGCCAGCGTGGGCAAATTGGGAGCATTTCTATGAGTTAGAGGACCGTGATTTAATGATGTACGGCCAAATGACTGCTGGTAGCTGGATTTATATTGGTGCACAAGGGATTTTACAAGGAACATATTTATCATTCGTAGAGGCGGGGAAAAAAGTATTTGGTACAGCAGATTTACGAGGCAAATTCATCCTTACAGGTGGTATGGGTGGCATGAGTGGTGCACAGCCTTTAGCTGGAAAAATGGCTGGCGCTGTCATTTTAGTCGTCGAAGTAGAGCGTGCTCGAATTGAACGTAAAATAAAAGAAGGCTACTGTGACTATCTTGTAGAGTCGGTAGATGAAGCTATTGAATTAGTCAATAAACTACGTGACCAAAAAGAGCCTGCGTCAATTGGTCTTGTTGGCAACTGTGCAGACGTTAATCGTGAGCTATTGAACCGAGGAATTATCCCTGATTTTGTAACTGACCAAACATCTGCCCACGATCCGATAAATGGCTATGTTCCAAATGGTATGACGTTTGAGGAAGCGCTTAAACTGCGTAAAAGTGATGTGAAAACGTATGAGCGAAGAGCAAAAGAAACGATGGCAGAGCATGTTCGTACAATGCTTGAATTCCAGCAAGCAGGTGCAGAAGTATTTGATTACGGTAATAATATACGTGCCTATGCCAAAGAGATGGGTGTAACGAATGCCTTCGATTTCCCTGGTTTTGTTCCAGCGTACATTCGTCCCTTATTCTGTGAGGGGAAAGGGCCATTCCGTTGGGCTGCACTTTCAGGTAACCCTGAGGACATTTATAAAACAGATGCACTTGCCAAAGAAATGTTTGCTGAAGATGAAGGTCTTGTGAATTGGATTGATATGGCGCAAAAAATGGTTAAATGGCAAGGATTACCGGCACGAATTTGCTGGTTAGGCTATGGTGATCGTCATCGTTTTGCATTAAAGGTTAATGAAATGGTTGCCAATGGTGAGCTTTCAGGACCGATTGTCTTTGGTCGAGATCATCTAGACTCAGGTTCAGTTGCTTCACCAAATCGTGAAACAGAGGGTATGCTTGATGGCTCTGATGCAGTATCGGACTGGCCGATTCTAAATGCGCTTGTCAATACTGCAAGCGGTGCTAGCTGGGTAAGTGTTCATCACGGTGGTGGTGTAGGTATGGGTTATTCTCAGCATGCTGGTCAAGTGCTAGTAGCGGATGGTTCTGAGTTAGCTGCAGAGAAGATTGCACGAGTGTTAATTTCCGATCCAGGAATGGGCGTTGTGCGCCACGCAGATGCTGGCTATGAAATTGCTATTAATACAGCAAAGAACAAAGGTGTGCGTATACCAATGTTAAAGGATGATGCGAAGTGACAATTTTAATCAAAAATGCCAATGAAGTGATCACGTTAAAAAGTGCTGTACAAGGTCCTCGTACAAAGGAACAAATGCATGACATCGAAATAGTGGAAAACGGCAGTGTTTTAATAGAGGGGAATAGCATTATAGCAGTAGGGTTACTTGCACAGCTAGAAGCGGATTTCCCCGATCTTGTAAAGATGGCTGAGGTCATTGACGCCTCAGGTAAGATTGTTATGCCGGGTCTCGTCGATTGTCATACACATTTAGTTCATGGTGGTACACGTGAGCAGGAGTTTAATATGCGTCTTAATGGTGCCACATATATGGAAATTATGAATGCGGGTGGCGGGATTCATGCCACAACAAACCGGACACGAGAAACTAGCTTTGATGAATTATATAGAAAAACGATGAATCATTTAGATGTATTTTTAAAACATGGTGTCACAACGGTGGAGGCAAAATCAGGCTATGGTTTAGATTGGGAAACTGAAAAGAAGCAGCTTGAAGTTGCGAAGGAATTACAAGCAACACATGACATTGATGTCGTTAGTACCTTTATGGGGGCGCACGCGGTGCCGCGTGACTATAAGGGACGTGAGGATGAATTTGTCGATGTCGTCATTCATGACATGTTGCCGAAAGTAGCTGAGCTAAACCTTGCCGAATTCAATGATGTATTTTGTGAAAAAGGTGTATTTACGCCAGAGCAATCACAACGCATTTTAGAGGCCGGGAAAGCGTTAGGGTTAACACCGAAAATTCATGCAGATGAAATTGAGCCTTATAAGGGAGCAGAACTTGCCGCGGAAGTGGGAGCAATCTCGGCGGAGCATTTATTAGTTGCTTCGGATGAGGGAATACAAAAAATGGCTGAAGCCGGGACGATTGCAGTGCTGCTGCCTGGAACAGCATTCTTCTTACGTGCGCCTTTTGCGAGAGGACGCCTAATGATTGATGAAGGGGTACCTGTAGCAATTTCAACTGACTTTAATCCCGGCTCATCCCCAACGATGAGTTTGCCGTTTATTATGAATTTAGCTTGTATGCATATGGGTATGACATTAGAGGAAGTGTTAACGGCGACAACTATTAATGCAGCATATGCACTTAACCGTGGACATCAAATTGGCTCCCTTGAAGCGGGCAAACAAGCTGACGTCATTATATTGGATGTTGCCAATTACAAGCAATTGCAATATTTCTATGGCATGAACCATACGAATACGGTCATTAAAAATGGGCGAGTTGTCGTACAGGATGGTATTCTTTTGAAAAATCAGCTAGTGAATTGAATAATACGAAAAGCATAAATAAGGCACAGGTGCTTTGTTTATGCTTTTTAAATTGCATTAGACAAAACCGGCAAGAGGAAAAGCGCTTGAAAATGTTTCACGCTGTTCATACTTATATCAGCAAATTCGTGAACAATTTTACAGTGAAAGAATTACAGCAAGACATTGTAGTAAATGGTTCTATTCTTTACAAAGAACCAACACTTAAGGAAATCCATGGTTCATCACCAAAAGTTGAGGATGACTTTTGTTAAAACTTCTACTATGTAAATAGTTGACTGGAGTGGAGACTGGGCGACTCCTCGGGGATCAGTGTCACAGATGAGACCCTGCAGCGCAGCGAAGCGGCTCATCGGACGCCCCTAGGAAAGCGCCCAGTCGGAACGGAAATCAACCACACGTTTTGGTGATGGTATATATAGAAAAGAATTTACATCTACTATGGAGTAAGTATAAACGAACAATGAATCCAGAAAAGTATCCTGTCGATTTAATTATTAAAGAAAAAGTCGTAAAGATGATAAATGGAGAACCAAAAGGAGAAGAAGAACGGAGAGATAGATAATGGCGAGAATAGGAATTTACGGATCGTCCTTTGATCCGATTACAAATGTTCATCTTTGGACCGCGAGCACAGTGGCGCATCGTTGCAAATTAGATAAAGTAATTTTTTTACCTTGTTCAAATAAACGAAAGGATAAGGAAATAAAAACGGAGAATTCTCATCGATGGAATATGCTGCAGCTGGCTATTGCAAAGGATGAGCGTTTTATTGCAGATTCATATGAAATGGAGCAAGAAGGTTGGAATATTTACACATATGATACGATGAAACATTATAGAGAACAACACCCAAATGATGAAATGCATTTTATTATGGGAGCGGATTTATTAGTTGATATTGGAGCAGGATTGTGGAAAAAAGGAGAAGCGTTAGTAGCTGAGAATAAATTTATTGTAATGGCACGGCATGGAATTGATATGTTATCAACAATTAGTCGTTCTCCAATTTTGAGGAATCATGATGATGGAAGGTTTCATTTGATTGACAAAGGCTTAGCAATGGAAATTAGCTCTACCTATATTCGAGAAGAGTTTGCAATGGGTGGTGAACCCAAATATCTACTGCCTGGCGCTTGTTATGACTATATTAAAAAGCATAATCTTTATCAAAAATAACCTAGGTATGGGCGGATACATGATAATGGAGTGCGTTTCAACTGTAGGTAAAGCTATTGAAAAAGAGGTATGGTAATTTATTTGGGAGACCTCTTCATGTAGCGTATTGAAAGAAACTTTTATGCTTTCCTTGCGCGAAAACTATCAACATATCCCGTTGCAATTTAGGATTTTTAAATAAATTATGAGGGGCTGATGATTTTTCATGGAGAGTAGCGACTCCTGCGGGATTAGCGTCACAGATGAGCCCTGCAGCAAAGCGAAGCGTCAGCAACAAATGTTTTCTGTAGCGAAAGCGAAGCGTCAGCAACAAATGTTTTTTCTGTAGCGAAAGCGAAGCGTCAGCTACAAAGCGCCCAGTTGGAACGGAAAAGGAGTCTTTTATTTTGAAAAGATAGTGAACTTTCTCATTTACAGGTTTGGGTAAGATATAATAAATCTAAATGATATATAAAGGGTTGTGTGTATCATCTAGTGCAATGATTAATGTTAGAAAGGAAATCTTAGAAGTGCAACTTACATTAACATTTCTTATATTAGGAGCGACAATTTTTGCATTTGTGACCAATAAAGTACGAGCAGACCTCGTTGCGATTGTGTCACTTCTTGCCTTTGTCATTACAGATATTTTAACACCAACAGAGGCGCTTGCTGGCTTTTCGAACTCTGTAGTTTTAATGATTGCAGGGTTATTTGTTGTGGGAGCAGGAATTTTACGCACTGGCCTTGCAGGAATGGCAGGGCGATTATTGTTGAAATGGTCAGGGGATAGTGAATTAAAGTTATTTGTGTTATTGCTTATTATTGTAGGGACAGTAGGTGCCTTTATGAGTAATACAGGTACTGTAGCTTTAATGATGCCGATCGTTGTTAGTATTGCCGTTAGTATGAAAGAAAGTCCTTCGAAATTCTTGCTACCTCTCTCTTATGTTGCAAGCCTTTCGGGGCTTATGACATTAATTGCTTCACCAACAAATTTAATTGTCAGTCAGTTGTTAATAGATCGTGGTTATAATAAGCTAGGCTTTTTCGAGGTGACACCCATCGGTATTGTGGGAATGGTTGTCGGTATTATCTATTTAGTACTCGTGCGCAATATTCTTTTACCAAATGAAAAGAATCGTACACAAACAAAAGCTGACTATAAACTATCACCGAAGAAGATTATTAAGCAATACGATTTAAATAATCATTTGTTTAAAGTGTTTGTGCCTGAGGGTTCGCCGATTATTGATGCAACATTAGCACAATTAAAGCTTCCGGCCAAATATACGCTTTGTATGATGAAAATTCACCGTCGATCTCAAGAAGGCATTAATTTTTTACCGATGACATATCAGGAAATGGCAGGTCCTACAAGCGTGATACATGCCAAAGATGAATTGTATGTCCAAGGTGAGGAAGAGAATATTCGTCGTTTTACATCCGATTATAGTCTAGAGATGCAGGAACTAGTCGAAGGAGAGGCAGATGACTTGGTATCGAAGCATCTTGGTATTGCAGAAGTATTATTAACGCCAAATTCGAGCTTTATTAATGAGACTGTTAGCACTCTGGGCTTCCGAGAAAAATATAATCTTAATATAATCGGTATTAATCATAGAGGTGGCTATAAACTTCAAGATATGGTGAAGCATAAATTGAAATTTGGTGATGCCATCTTAGTGCAAGGGTCGTGGGATGAAATTCTATTACTTGCAAGGGAAACGCAAGATGTCGTTGTAGTTGGTCAGCCGAAAGAGCATGCGAGTGTGGCGGCTGCAACGGGTAAAGCTGGTATTGCTGGTGTCATTATGCTTTTAATGATTGTGTTAATGGCTTTTGAAATTTTCCCTGCTGTTATTTCCGTTATGATTGGTGCTGTATTGATGATATTAACAGGCTGTTTACGTAATATGGAGGATGCATACAGCAATATGAACTTTGAAAGTATTGTGCTTGTAGCTGCGATGCTTCCGATGGCGACTGCATTGGAGAAAACAGGTGGTATGGTTATTCTGTCCGATGGTATTATTAACGCGCTTGGAGATTATGGACCGTATGGAGTATTAGTTGGTGTATATACTTTAACAGTTATTTTTGGACAATTTATTAGTAATACCGCTACTGCAGTTTTGTTCGCACCGATTGCTATGAATGCGGCGATTGCAATGGGAGCAAGTCCAACGACATTTATGATTGCCGTTGCTGTAGCAGCGAGTATGGCGTTTGTCACACCAATTGCTTCCCCGACAAATGCGCTTGTGATGACAGCTGGCGGTTATAAATTTATGGACTTTGTGAAAATCGGAATCCCGTTACAGATTATTATGTTTATCGTCATGATGCTGGCAATTCCATTTTTCTTCCCATTTTAACTTCATTTAATAAGTGTTTAATGTAGCGAGAGCGAAGCGTCAGCTACAGAGGTCTACTGCTTTATAGGTGGTAAGATGAATGAGGTTTTAAGTCACTTTTCAGTGGGTGTCTAAACAATCGTTAAAATAGAGGAACAGTCTAAGAACGCCACCTGCATAATTGATAAAAAACTCGGTTTCTATACCGAGTTTTTTGTTTTAGTGAAAAACAATTAATATTTTCATAGGGATTATGATAAAATTATATTTTAGATTACAATAAAATAATATTAAATTCACTTCAGATTGTGGGTTTGATATTAAATTGTTTTTTAATCATATATATAGGAAGTTTCTCGTTGAAATAAAAAACTTTTAATTTTTTTGGAGAAAAGTGTTGACCTTATTAAATTATGAGTATATTATTATACAAGTCGCTAAGACATCTGCTGAAAAGTAATTGAGTTAAATAAATTAATTGTTGACATCGAGTTTGCGACATGATATTATATAAGAGTTGCTGCAATAAAGGTAGTAACGAAATGAACCTTGAAAACTGAACAAGCAAAACGTAATCAATAAAGTTTTTACTAGCTAACCTCGAGTTAGTGAACGAAACAAAATTTTGGA